>CAZZPN010000034.1:5073-7375 GCA_964655495.1 uncultured Oscillospiraceae bacterium | reverse complement strand
AATGCGGGCGTTAAATAAAGTATCAACTGCCTCAAAAGACCATTCATAGCCTTGCATATCATCAAATATTATATCAATTCCACGCGTTTTATAGCCAAGAATATACCTAAGTTCTATATAAAGTACATTATAAAGACCGTTAAATCTTTCGGGAAATTCCCCCGAAAAAGCCTGATTTAATTCTTCTTCGGTAAGATTATCTATAACTATGGAAAAAAGCGTTGAATCAAGAGCTATAACATGCTGAATTATAATAGATTTCATTTCGCTTTTTAAGTTTTCTTCTGTCAGTCTTCCGGCACTTTGGTCTGCAAGTGCCGTTTTTATAACTCCCGAAATGAACTCTTTCATTTTTTCATTTATATATTCTTTTGTAACATCATATTCATCAAAGCTCTCTGATGCCACTTCAAATATTTCTATAAAATCAGTATCGTTAATAACCTTTTTATAAACCCGAAGAACATCAGGTTCGGTTGCAGCCTTTACACACATTATTCCGGAGAGAACTATCAAAACTATTGATAAAGAAAGTATTTTTTTTATCAACATATATCATCCCCTTACACTACACCAGTCTATACTTTATACTAACATAAATTTTAAAAAAAGTCAATAGAAACTATTTCTTAAAATTACAATTTAATATCTCTTTCATATTTTCTTCGGAATAAACAGTTATTCCTTCTTCAAAAAGAAGTCTTGCAGTTATCCCCATTCCCTCAATCTTAACTTTTTCAAAATTTCCGTTATAAATTGTTTTTGTTCCGCAGGAAGGTGAGCTTTGCTTTAAAAGTGCAAAAAGGACTTTATTTTCTCTTGCAAGACGCAAAGCCTCCCGTGCACCTTTTTCAAAATTTTTTGTAACATCTTTTCCTATGATATTTATAACCTTATCTCCTTTTATTTCACTTTGTGGTCTTGGAACAGGAAGTCCGCCCATAACCTCAGGACATACAGGCACAATATCATATTTTTCTTTAAGCTGTTGAAGGTCTTTAAGTGTATTTTTATTCTTTCCGTCATAACGGACAGCTTCTCCTATAAGACACGCACTTACTAAAATTTTAGGTTTCATATTTACGCTCTTGACCATTTTGTGCCTTCTCTTGTGTCCTCAAGAACAATTCCCATATCAAGAAGTTCTGCTCTTATCGCATCGGCACCGGCATAGTCCTTATTTTTCTTGCACTGTGTTCTTTTTTCAATAAGCTCATTTATTTTTTCTTCATCAACATCGGAAATCTCCTCTTTTTCAGGGATAATTCCAAGAACATCGCAAAGCTCTCTTAAAAGAGCAAATGCGTAATCAACATATTCTTTCTTAGCATCATCAGCTACCTTTGTGTTAACAGCCCTTACAGCCTCGAAAATATCGGAAATTGCATCCGCTGTGTTAAGGTCATCATCCATATGAGCTATAAACTGATTTCTGAAAATATCAAGAGAAGCCTTTTCTTCGTCTGTCATTGTACCATCGGCAAGCTTTCCGGAAAGGAATTTTAAATTTTCCATACATTTTACAATTCTTTCCATACCGGTCTGCGATTGTGTAAGAAGCTCATCGGAAAAATTAATCGGACTTCTGTAATGTGCGCTCAACATAAAAAATCTTATAACATCATATGAGAATTTTTTTGCAAGTTCTCTTACAGTAAAGAAATTTCCCAAAGATTTTGACATTTTTTTGTTATCTATATTTATATATCCGTTGTGCATCCAATAATGTGCAAATTCTGCTGAGTTTGCGGCTTCTGACTGCGCGATTTCGTTTTCGTGATGCGGGAAAGCAAGGTCTTTTCCGCCGCAATGGATATCAATGGTTTTTCCGAGATACTTATTTACCATAGCGCTGCACTCGATATGCCAACCAGGTCTGCCCTCACCCCAAGGTGATGTCCACGAAGGCTCTCCCTCTTTTTTGCTTTTCCATACTGCAAAATCCATCGGGTCTTTTTTCAGGTCAGTAACATCAATTCTTGCACCTGCCTCAAGGTCTTCTAAAGGCTGATGCGAAAGCTTACCATAGCTTTTAAATTTTTTTGTAGAAAAATAAACATCTCCGTTTGATTCGTAAGCATAACCTTTTTCAATAAGAGTGCTGCACATCTGTATAATATCTTCAACCACATCGGTTGCTCTTGGGTGAACTGACGCTTCTCTTACATTAAGTCCTTTTGCATCTTCATAATATTCTTTGATAAATCTTTCTGCAAGTTCTTTAACGGTTATTCCTTCCTTGTTTGCTCTTGCAATCATTTTATCATCTATATCTGTAAAATTCTGCACAAATTTAACATCA
>CAZZPN010000034.1:0-5063 GCA_964655495.1 uncultured Oscillospiraceae bacterium | reverse complement strand
GTATTCAAAATATCTTCTTAAAGTATCAAATATTATAAACGGTCTTGCGTTTCCAAGATGGAAAAAGTCATAAACAGTAGGACCACAGGCATATATTTTAACTTTGTTTTCCTCAATAGGTACAAACTCTTCTTTTTGCATTGATAAAGTATTAAAAATTTTCATAGTCATTCTCCTCTATTTATCTTCTTCGGTCTGAGTTTTTTTGTTTTCGTCTTTTTCAAGGTTTTCAAGGCGTATCATCAATTTACAAAGCTCTTGCGCAACAGGATCCGGAATATGTGTTTGGTCAAGCTCCCAATTCTTATCCTGAACTCTTTTATCATTTATCTTGACAACTCTTGCCGGCGCACCGACACAGGTTGAATTTGGCGGCACTTCTGAAAGAACAACGGAATTTGCAGCAATTTTAGAATGGTCGCCCACTGTAAACGGTCCTAAAATTTTAGCACCTGCACCTATCATCACATTGTTTCCGATAGTCGGATGTCTTTTGCCTTTATCCTTACCCGTTCCACCTAAAGTAACATTCTGATATATAGTACAACCGTCGCCGACAACTGCCGTTTCACCTATAACAACACCCATACCGTGATCAATAACAACTCCCTTACCTATAACAGCTCCGGGATGTATTTCGATACCGGTTTTTTTTCTTGCTGAAAATGCGATTGCCTTTGCTATAAAATTAAGCTTACACTGCCAGAAAAAATGCGCCCTTCTGTGCATTCGGAGTGCACGGACTCCCGGATAAAGAAAAAATACCTCGAAAACATTCTTTGCCGCCGGGTCTCTTTCCATAACAGCCTTAACATCTGCCCTTATATTGTCAAACACATTTTCACCTCTTTTTATTTTTATCTACATTGTAGTTCCTGAATTTGTAAACATTCGTTTTATCTGTTTTTTTATATTTCTGTTTTCATACTTTAAAAGCCCGGGGTCATCCTCGGATATCAAAACCGCACATTCCTTTGCCTTTGAAACTATTCGCATATCATAAGAAATATGCTGTAATTTTATGTTCATATCTCCGCTTTGACGAGTTCCGAAAAAGTCGCCCGGACCTCTGTTTTTAAGGTCTGCTTCGCTTATTTCAAAACCGTCATTGGTTTTTTCCATAATCTTAAGACGCTTTACATTGCTCTTGTTTTCAACAGTCAGAAAGCAATATGACTGACGGTGTGAACGCCCGACTCTCCCCCTTAACTGATGCAGACACGCCAACCCGAAGCGGTCAGCATTTTCTACAATCATAACAGTAGCCTCGGGAATATTAATTCCAACCTCTATAACGGTAGTTGAAACAAGAACATCGTATTTTCCCATCGCAAAATCAGCCATAACACTGTCTTTTTCGCTACCCTTCATTCTTCCGTGAAGAAGTCCCACAGAAAAATCTTTTAATATGCCTTTTTGAAGCTTGTTATGTAGTGCTACGGCATTTTCAACATCCAAGTGTTCACTTTCTTCGATTAACGGGCAGACAACAAATGCTTTATTGCCTTTTTGAAGCTCTCCTATCATAAATCTGTAAGCATCATCTCTCCCTGTCCCGTCTGCAATTTTAGTTATAATCTTGCGTCGTCCGACAGGCATCTGGGATATAACGGAAACATCCATATCGCCGTATATGATAAGCGCAAGAGTTCTCGGTATAGGCGTTGCCGTCATAAGAACGGTATGGACATCCTCACCCTTTTCCTTAAGTAGCTTTCTGTGATTAACCCCAAACCTGTGCTGTTCGTCTATGACACATAATCCGAGATTATTGAATTCAGCTTTCTCAAAAACAAGTGCGTTTGTACCTATTACAATTCTCGCTTCACCGTTTTTTATAGATGTCAGTGCTTCTGTGCGGTCTTTTTTATTCAAATCCGAAACAAGAAGCGTCGTCTTATATCCAAATATTTCAAAATACTTTTTAAGCTCCTCGTAATGCTGTCTTGCCAGAATTTCAGTGGGTGCCATCAATGCTGCCTGATATCCGTTTGAAGCGCATATGAGCATAAGTATTGCGGCAACAACTGTCTTTCCGCTTCCGACATCACCCTGTATAAGTCTGTTAACCCGCTTTCTTTCTTTTAAATCTCTGCATATCTCACGCACAACACTTTTTTGTGCATCGGTGAGTTCAAAAGGAAGTTCATCCGCAAATTCCTCTGCAATTTTATAGTTGGAAAAATAAGGACCGCTTGATAATTGCTGCTCTGCCTTTATTGTGCGAAGCCCTAAAATCAAATAGAAAATTTCCTCAAAAGCAATTCTTTCGGAAGCGCTTTTCAGGGAATTTTCATTTTTGGGAAAATGTATATTTTTAAGTGCGTATAACTTTTCGGAAAGTCTGTATTTCTGTCTTAATTCAAAAGGAAGCGTTTCCTCTATAAAAGAAGATGCGTATTCGAGAGCGTTTTTCATTATAATGCGCATAATATTCTGCGTAAGCCCCTGTGTAAGAGGATAGCACGGTAAAAACGAATCTGAAAAGCTTGAAACATTTGACTTTTCAAATTCAGGCTGTTTTATAACAAGGCTTCCGTATTCGAACAAAACTGCTCCGAAAAAGGTATATTCTTCTCCTGTTTTCAGCGTGGAAACTGCATATTCCCTATTAAAAAAAACAAGCCGTACAACACCTGTATCATCACATACCAAAACATTAGTAACGCTGAGTTTGGGGTTTATCCTTTTCTTTTCCACAGACAAAACCTTAGCTCGTATGCTCACACTCTCGCCGTTTGCAAGACTGCCTATTTTTTTGAGTACCGTTCTGTTTTCATAGCTTTTAGGATAAAACGCAAGCATATCTGAAAGGGAAAGGATGCCCAATTTATTTAAGCATCTTTCCCTCTTTTCCGATATTCCTTTAATCTTTTTTAAAGATATATCCCAAAGTTCCATAATTATTCAACAGAAATAAGGTAATAATACACGGGCTGATCGCCTCTGTAAAATGCAAAATCTGTATTCTTATATTTTTTCGTGCAGCTTTCTTCAAGCTCAGTCATAACATCAGATGAAATATCCTTACCTGCATAAACAGTAACCATCTGACTGTTTTCGTCGATAAGCTTGCCGATAAGTGTCTGGGTTACTTTGTTTATATTCTTTCCTTTTGTAACGATATTGCTTCCGCAAAGTCCCATTATTTCGCCTTCTTTGATTTCAACATCATCAAACACAGAATCTCTGACAGCATAAGTTACCTGCCCGTTTTTAACATTGGAAAGAACTTCGATCATATTTTTAAGATTTTCATCCTCAGTCTTTGTTTCGTCAAAGCTTACCATACAAGGAAATACATCGGCTAAGCTTGTTGTAGGAACAACAACCATTTTGCCTTCGTAAAGCTCACTTGCCTGCTGAGAAGCAAGAATAATATTCTTATTGTTCGGGAAAACATATACTACATCAGCATTTGTTCTGTTGGCAACATCTAAAATATCTTCTGCACTCGGATTCATTGACTGACCGCCCGAAACGATATATTCTATTCCAAGCTCATTATATATGTTCTTGAAGCCTTCACCGGTTGAAACGCTGACAAAAGCAAACGGAACTCTTGGTTTATTTTCAGGTGCCGCTTCTTTGTTTTTTTGCTCAAGCATTTCATTCTGATAACGCATATTATCAATCTTTATGTTAATAAGACTTCCGATTTTTAACGCTTCGGAAATAACTATTCCCGGATTGTCAGTGTGAATATGGACTTTGATGATATCTTCGTCTGCAACAACAACGATGCTGTCTCCAAGATTAGCATATTTCTTTGCAAGATCGTTTTTCTTTCTGTCCTTATTCTGAATTAAAAATTCTGTACAGTAGCCGAAAGTAATATCTTCTTCCCTTTCCTGAACGCCCTGTTCTTCGCCGGTTTGTTCAACCTCTTCGGGAATTACTCCTGTTTTAAGATATTCAGCCATTCCGGAAATTATATAATAAACACCCTTACCGCCGGAATCCACTACTCCCGCCTGCTTTAATTTCGGAAGCATTTCCGGTGTCTGTAAAAGTGCATCGTAAGCTGCATTTTTAGCGTCTTCAAACATAACGCATAAATCTTCGTATTCTGCCTTATGTGCTGTAATATATTCGCTCATAAGACGGAAAACTGTAAGAATTGTACCTTCAGTAGGCTTCATAATAGCGGCATACGCTGTCTTTGTTCCCATTTTAAAAGCTTCTTCAAGCTCATCTACACCTATTTCCGCTTTGCCTTTTACACCTTTTGCCATACCACGAAGAAGCTGTGATAAAATAACGCCGGAGTTACCTCTTGCGCCTCTTAAAGCAGCCATCGAAACACTGTCAAGAACACTGCTTACAGTTTCGGAATTATTTAGGGCAACATTTGCTGCCGCAGTAAAAGTCATCGCCATATTTGTACCTGTATCACCGTCAGGAACAGGAAATACATTGAGCGCATTAAGTTCATCTTTCTTATTGCATAAAGAGACCTTTGCCGCCTGTATCATTTGTGCAAGCATAGCACCGTCAATTTTTGTAATCATTTGCTTTACTCCTTATTTAATAACAACTATGTCGTCAACAAAAACATTGATAGTTTTTATTTTTGCGCCTGTCATATTTGTAACAGCGTAAGAAATATCCTGTTTTACATTTTCTCCTATTGCTTTGATGTTAACGCCGTAGCTCACACGGATATGAATGTCAATAGTTACCTGGTCATCCTTTATGGTTGCCTTGATTCCGTGTCTTAAATTTTTATCTGCACCAAAAATCTTTTTTACTACCTCAGTAGGATTTTTTTCGCACATACCAACCACGCCGTAGCAATGTGTTGCGGCATAACCTGCTATTTCTTCAATAGCTTTTTCCATTACAGTTATATCACCGACATCGTTTATTTTTTTAAGTGGCATAATCAACCATCCTTTCAATAGCGTTTTTTATAAAACTTTATTTAAAAATGACTTTGTTCTTTCGTTTTTAGGATTTTCAAAAATCTCCTTTGGAGTTCCTTCCTCGACAATCATTCCGCTGTCCATAAAGATAACTCTGTCTGCAACCTCTCTGGCAAAGCCCATCTCGTGAGTAACAAC
>CAZZPN010000033.1:8402-10772 GCA_964655495.1 uncultured Oscillospiraceae bacterium | reverse complement strand
TCCGACTGATTGGTCTTTAGGTTACAGACAGCATGCAACAAGACTCGGTATAACAAAGGGAGTTGTAGTTGAATCAAACAGTTCACCTGCTCCAAGAGGAACTGTTGCACAGCTTCTTTATAATTCTCTTGATGCAAAGAGAGCAGAGAAGGTTGTAGATGAAAACGGTAATATTTCTTATAAAGAATCAGATACAAATATTTCAGATGAACTTTCGATTTTTAATCTCAATAAT
Organism: uncultured Oscillospiraceae bacterium; assembly: GCA_964655495.1. Lineage (GTDB taxonomy): Bacteria > Bacillota > Clostridia > UMGS1840 > UMGS1840 > UMGS1840. The sequence goes on along the minus strand of CAZZPN010000033.1, from coordinate 10,537 downwards.
GCAAAAATCGTTTCAACACCTACACTTAATGTTGACGGTAAATTTATCAAAGACGGATACATCCGCCTTGAAGATACATCCGGAAGAGCTTATGAAATGTCAGTAGGTTCAAATACTGCCTTGCTTAGCGAAGGCGGCAGATATGTTGATATCAAATATAGTGTTGATACAAGTAATAATATGACAATTGCTTCATATACACTTTTAGGTACAAAAGAAACTGTTGATGTGAAAAAAATCAAGGATGTAACAAATTCTTATATTGAATATTATATTGATGAAAACTACGAGAATACAAAGAAAATAACTATCGATAACCCTTCAGTTATTTATAATAAGCGTCCGCTTATAAACGAAAACGAATTTGAAACTTTACTTAAAGCTGATATTACTTCAAGTGCGTCGGATACACCGCTTAACTATTTTGGAACAGTTGAAGTTGTTGAGGCATCTTTGGGAGATCTTATCACAGTTAATGTATATAAAACTTACTACATGAGTACAGCTGTTGATACAAAGAATTACACCGTAAAATTCGATAATCGTGATGCTTCTGTTTACATTCCTGTAACAAATAAGGAAAATTATGAAATTATAAGAAAAACATCTCTTACAGGTTCAGGCTCAACACCGTCTTCAATTTCAATTTCAATAAATTCAGTTGTTTCAATCTGTATGTCTCCTAATAATGCGTATGGCGATAAGAAATATATTGAATATATTCCGATTACAGCTAAACAATCAGGAACACCGACGGATATTACAAGTAACGGTTCTCGTGGAACAACTGTAACAATCGGCGGACAGAAGCTTGTTATTACTAATGCAACAGCTGCCGCAGATTTTGAAATCGGTTCATCAACAACTTATATGCTTGATGCTTCGGGTGCTATCGTTTTCACAACTGCAAAATCTGCAGGAAACAAGAAATTTGTTTTATTTAAATCAGCAGGAAATAAGACAAATGATACACTTCCTGTAACCTTCAGCGATGTTGACAATTTAAGTTCAGAAGTTGAGGTAATAATTGAAACTGATAAGAAGACTGTTAGTGATTCTAGTAAAACTATCATTGATTTCTTATCTGAAAATAAAAATGAGCTTCTTTGGATTGATATAGCTTCAAATAAAAAAGTCAATGATATTAAACTTGCTGAAGCAGTTACTCCTACTGATGATCCAAGCTTGACAGCAAATGTAGTACATAATGGCGGAACAAGTGTTGAACTTTCTGGTTCATATTATAAGCTTACAGGTGCGACTGTTCCGGCAGCTCCAACAAGCTTTGATAATTCAAATACTACTGTAATTATCCGACCGGGTGCAGCTGTGCTTTCATCAAATAGTGTTACTTATACAAAGTCAAGCTTAAAAAATGAGCTTCCTTATGAAAATGCTAAAATATACGAAATCAAGAAAAAAGATAAAACAGTAAGATATGTTATAGCTGATGCTTATAAAGGCTTATATGATTCAGCAATATATGTAGTTAAGGAAGAACCAAATTCTAAACTTAATGTTGGAGATGTATCATATTATAATCTGAATTGCTATAACTTCAAGACCGCTAATACTAAGACCTTTAAGGTTGTTTCAAGTGTAATTGAAACTCTTAAGCTTAAAGAGGGAGATGTTTTTACACTCTATAGCAGTTGCGATACCAGTGGTGTAGATATTGATAAACTCACAAATATCTATATCCTTATGAGAGCAAGTGCTTTAGCGGCTAACAAGTCTATGGCTTCATCATTAGGTGTGCTTACTGATATAGATGCGGACAACGCTTCTTTTGAGGCAAAAAGAAACGGATTTAAGGTGTTTGGTATTGATAATGTTGATAAAGATCTTTCGGGAACATATTATTCAGCATCATTACAGCTTCCTATGTATGTAAACAGAGAGGAAAATACCCTTTACTTAACAAGAAAGCAAGGTGCTTCTTCAACTGCCCCCGGAAGCTTAACAACCTATGTTCACGGTGACGACGATACCATCGCCGGACTTTTGACAAGTGCAAGCTATTTCGGACCTGAAGCACCAAAATCATATGATACACTTAAGACTGCTTTTGGAGATAATGTTATGGATGTTAAGGTAACATCTTCAACAAGAGTATTTATATATGACAGCATCAA
>CAZZPN010000033.1:0-8392 GCA_964655495.1 uncultured Oscillospiraceae bacterium | reverse complement strand
GGAGAAAAGCTTACAGTTTACAAATCACCAAGCGATAGCGGTGAGGATCAAACATTAACTGCAACCTATGATGCTATAACAACTTTGCAGCAGCTTGACAATACAAGTGCTGATGCCTTTAAATCAAAACTTTCGAGTGCATCACTTACTTATGCTTATCTTACAAGAGGAACAAGCAGTTCTACGCTTAACGCACTCTTTATAATTAACTAATAAGACTATATTTTTGAAATAGGGCGCAAGTCGCCCTATTTCAAATTATAAACATATGACTTACGAAAGGACTGAATCAAAAATGAAAATAGAAACAAAATGCTTACACAGCGGTTATACTCCCAAAAACGGAGAGCCTAGAGTTGTGCCGATTGTTCAGAGTACAACATATTGCTTTGACTCAACGGAACATATTGCACAGCTCTTTGATATGCCGACTGAATATATGTACTCAAGATTTGCCAATCCTACGGTAGATGCTATCGAAAAAAAGATTGCGGAGCTTGAGGGTGGTGTGGGTGCAATGTGTACTTCAAGCGGTCAGGCAGCAGCACTTCTTTCTATACTTAATGTTTGTTCGGCAGGGGACAGCTTTATCGCTTCTTCATCAATTTATGGCGGAACTGTAAACCTTTTTGCTGTTACATTGAAGCGTTTCGGTATAGAATGTATTTTTGTTGATGCTCAGGCATCGGAAGAAGAAATCGATAAAGCATTTAAAGAAAATACAAAAGCTGTTTTTGGAGAAACTCTTGCAAATCCTGCGCTTACTGTATTTGATATAGAAAAATTTGCAAATATCGCTCATAAACACGGTGTTCCTCTTATCGTTGACAACACTTTTGCAACACCTATTTTGTGCAGACCTATTGAATGGGGCGCAGATATTGTAGTTCATTCAACAACAAAATATATGGACGGTCATGCAGTTCAGGGTGGCGGTGTTATTGTTGACGGTGGTAAGTTTGATTGGACAAACGGAAAATTCCCTGAATTTGTAGAGCCTGATGAAAGTTATCATGGAGTTTCATATACGAAAGCTTTTGGTAATATGGCATATATTATTAAAGCAAGAATGCAGCTTATGAGAGACTTTGGCTGCTATATGACTGCTCACGGTGCATTTTTGTTGAATCTCGGATTGGAGACTTTGCCGGTAAGAATGAAGCAATATTGCGAAAATGCTGTAAAGGTTGCTAATTTCTTAAATACAGTTGATAAGGTGAAATCCGTAAGTTATCCGGGAGTTGAGTCAGATAAATACTATGACCTTGCAAAAAAATATCTTCCGCTTGGTTGCAGTGGTGTAATTTCTTTCTCAATAGATGGTGGAAGAAATAATGCTGTTACATTTATGGATAATCTTAAACTTGCCTCAAATGTTGTTCATGTTGCGGATATACGCACCTGCGTTTTGCATCCTGCTTCTGCTACACACAGACAGCTTACTGATGAACAGCTTGTTGCAGCCGGAATTGACGGTGGAATGATTCGTTTATCGGTGGGGCTTGAGAATGTTGATGATATTATTGAAGATTTGAAGCACGCATTTTCTTTTGTTAAATAATTTTGATAATAAAATAAGAACCTCACGAAATTTAATCAAGCTAAAGCTTGTAAATTTCTTAAGAACCTTGTTGTATTCACAATAAAAAAAGCTGTGGCAAATTGCTACAGCTTTAGTTTTTTTTGTTGCTTTTCGTTATTTTTAAGATACTCCGAAGGCGTATATCCGAGGTGAGTTTTATATGTATGGTTAAAAGAACGGATGCTTTGAAAACCGCTTTCAAATGCGGCATCAGTAATACTGCTTCCTTGTGTCAGCATAAGATTTACTTTTTTTATACGGAGTGTATTTATGTATTGGGTTACATGGAGTCCCGAATATTTTTTAAAAAGAAGTGATAGTTTTGTTCTTGACATATAAAACTTTTTTGCCAGAGAGTTTACCGTTATATCTTCAGTAAAATGCTTTTTTATATATTCAACAATACTAAAAAATTCATCTCTTTCTTTCTTTTTCTTTCTGTCGGTTTTTTCTTCCGAAAAATGCCTCATCAGAATATAGTAAAGAGAAACAGTAATACTTTGCAAAAAAGGATTTTCTTTTCCGTCATTTATAATTTTGTTTTCATCTTCCATAATTTTAAATATATTATCAAGATGACTTTCAAGATTGGGAATTTTTTTTATTTCATCATATTTTATCAGTGTTTTTAGCGGTTTAAGCGGTACTTCAAGATTGATAAAAAGTGATAAATTAAACTGTATAATACGAATACGAGTTTCTTCTTTATCAATAAGAAATTGATGGACATCGTATTCGTTAATTACAACAATATCTCCGATATCAGCTTCTATGATGTCTCCGTTTATAAGAAATCTGCAGGGCTTATTAATAATTTGACACATTTCGCAATTTTCATGCCAATGGAAATAGCTTGTACCAGATTTGTGTTTAGAAATGCGACATGCAACCTTTGACCTTGTTATTTCCTGAATAAGCTCCATAATTATACCTCCTTTTTTGTATAACTATTATAATACCTTAAAATAAAATTGTCAACATTTTTTTCTGTAATTTTTGAACATTTTTGCCATATTTAATTGCAAATTTTCTTGTATCATAGTTTTTGGTGTGCTATAATTTAGAAAAAATCAGATTTTTGGGGGAATTCTTATGCTGAATATTGGTATAATCGGTGCCGGAACAATCTCAACTTACATAATTGAGCATTTTGTTAAAAGCCCTGAATGTACAGTTAAATCAATAGCAGACCTTAATATTGAACTTGCAAAAAAAAGAGCAGAGGAGTACGGAATAGCAAATTTCTATTCAGATTATCATGAAATTATAAACGATGCGGAAATAAACGCAGTTTGTATTCTTACTCCTACCTTTACTCATAAAGATATTATACTTGAAGCTGTAAAAAACAATAAACATATATACTGCGAAAAACCGCCCGCACTCAATGCAGACGAAGTGAGAATGTGCGAAGAAGCAGTAAAAGATTATGACAAATGCCTTATGTACGGACTTGTTTGTCGTTTTAAAAGTGAAATAAAGTATTTAAAAGAATATATTGACTCCGGCAAGATGGGTAAAATCATTTGTGCGGAAGCATCCAGACTTGGAAGAATGATTGCACCTAAAGGCTGGTTCGGAGTAAGAAAGCTTGGCGGTGGTGCTTTGATAGATGAAGCTATTCATCAGCTTGATATGGTACTTTATCTTATGAACTATCCGAAAGTAAAATCAGTTACCGGTTTTGTAAGTTTTGTTAATAATAATCTTCCAAAAGATATTAAGGGTGCAGGAAGCACATTGGCATCCTGCGATATCAACAAACACGAAATAGATACAGAATCAGTTATAAAAGCATTTATAAACTTTGAAAACGGCTCAAATCTTGTTGTAAAATCAAGTCATGTTTTAAACACTTTCGATACAGGCGCTTATTTTGAGATAAACGGTGAAAAAGCAGGTGCAAGATATGGAAATGAGCTTAAAATGCTTGAAATTACCGACGATAATTATCTAAGAGAGGTAAGTCCGATATTAAAAGCACAAAATTCTTATGAAACAGAAGTAAATCATTTTATAAACTGTTGTCTTGGAAAAGAAGAATGTATTACTCCTATTACAGATGCTATAAAGCTTATGGAAATAATAGATGCTATCTATAAATCAGCCGAAACAGGCGAAACAATAATCTTTAATTAAAATATAAAAATTCAAATACAAAGGAGAATTATTTATGAATTATGTAGATTTTTTTGGACACAAAGTATCAAAGCTTATCGTTGGAGATAATCCTTTTAACGGACATTCCTATATTCCTGATTTTGTTCCCGGTAAAGAAATGGTAGATTATCATACCGAGGATAAGATATTAGAAGCAATATTTAAAATGGAGGAACTTGGAATTAATACAATGCTTCCGCTTGCTGATCCATACATTATAAGAATACTTAAACACTACAGAAATAACGGTGGAAAAATGAATTTTATTTTTCAGACTTATGCACCGTTTATGCTTTCACATGAAGCTGCTGATGTAGGAATCAGATTGATGATGAGTGTTGAACCTATCGGTATTTATATTTCCGGTACTTATACTGATGTACGTTATGAAACCGGAAGAAAAAATGAAATCATTTCAATGCTTGACCATTTCCGTGATTGCGGCACAAAAGTCGGAATCGGTTCACACCGTCCTGACCTCATTGAAGAATGTGAAAAAGAAGGCTGGAATACTGATTTTTATCTTGCTTGCATGTATAATTTCAGAAGAAAAAGAGAAGGAGAAGAAAGCGGATTTATAACAGGCAGAGGAAAAAGCGGTACTGCTATTTTCCCGGAAGACAGACCTGTTATGCTTGAAACCCTAAAAAAGATTAAAAAGCCTATTATCGCTTTCAAAATTTTTGCCGGAGGTCAGATGCTTGCCGGAATACCACAGGAAGAAAAAGAAGAAAGAATAAAAGATGCCTATAACACAATTTTCACTTCGTTAAAACAAAATGATTTTGCAGCAATGGGAATTTTCCAGAAACACCATGATCAGCTCACTGAAAATGTCAGACTTTACAATGAGTGGTACAAAGAAAACAAGAAATAAGATTAAGGCATTTAACAGGAGGTTTTCTACATGATAACAAGTTATTCAAAAAGAATTATAATTTCCGGACTTATGCTTGCACTTGGAATAATTCTTCCGTTTGCGACAGCACATGGCTTTGGAATAAGCGGAAGTATATTTCTTCCTATGCACATTCCCGTTTTGTTGTGCGGATTTTTCTGCGGACCTTTGTTTGGTTTTTTGTGCGGACTTATTCTTCCGGTTTTAAACAGTATCTTAACAGGTATGCCGGTGATGTACCCGATGGCAGTGCTTATGACCTGTGAGCTTTCAGTATATGGCTTTGTAAGCGGATTTTTGTATAAGCTTAATAAGTATAAAAAGAATATTTTTTCTGTCTATTTAAGCTTAGTTCCTGCGATGATTTTGGGGAGAGTAGTATATGGAATATGTGCATATTTACTTCTTTTTATGGATACGGGTCTTAAAAAGATTTCCGTAATAAGCGCAACAGTTACCGGACTTCCCGGAATATTGGTGCAGTTAATAATAATTCCGGTGCTTGTAATTAAGCTTAGAAATTCCGTAAAGACTGAAAGTGTTCTAAAAGATGCAATCAAGCTTATAAAGTCGGGAAAAGCAACCTGCGTGCTTGTAAAGGAGAATAAAATCATAAGTGCAGAATCTCCAAAAGGAATATACTATATTATCGATTTATATGAAAAGGGACTTTTGAAAGACGCTTATGTTGCCGATACTATTATCGGGAAAGCTGCTGCGATGATATTTTCTCTTGGCGGAGTAAAAGGGTGCTACGGGCAGACTACAAGCGAAGGTGCGCTTAATTGGTTAAATGAGCATAACATATCCGTAAACTATTCAGAGCTTACGCCTTCAATTCAAAATCGAAAAGGGGACGGAATATGCCCTATGGAAGAAACGGTGAAAGACATTTTTGATGAAGAAGAAGCGCTGATAGCTCTAAAAAACAAAGTGAACGAATTGAGAAATTCACCAATAAAGTAAAAAGAACGGCTGTCAAAGCCGTTCTTTTTACTTACAATATACTATTTTTTCTCATAAACAGGTATATTTTTTGTTTTTACATTATGCCAGCCGCATTTTATAGGATCTTTTGTCCAGTAGTCAACCCATTCTCCTTTAGGGATATATACCTTTCTTTCATCATTATCTTCTGCAGTTATAGGCGCTACAAGAAGCTTATCGCAGAAAATATATTCATCATCTATAAAATAAGTTTCCTTATCATCAGTATAATCGGAAACTAACGCACGGATAGGCGCTTTTCCTTTATCGTGGTATTCTTTGAACGCATTTTCAAGCATAGGTATAAGCTTTTGTCTTTCGTTTAAGAGTGCTTTCACTTCTTCCTCGCAGTCAAAATAAAGCCAAGGCATTTTTGGTACATACCACGCATTTATAAGGCATTGAACGCTGAATACAACTGTCTGAAGTCTTCTTATAAAATCTTCTTTTGATTTTGCATCACGCACCTCAGGAGTCCAGAGTATTCCTGAAAAACCTGAGTTTACGGCGCCTCTTATAAAGTCCTTATGGTCATATAAATCGCTGTACAGAACAAAGGGATAACTTGCTGAAAGAGCACCTGCGTTTCTTACCTCGGAAAGTGTAGGAGTGTCTCCCAAAGCTTTCATAATAGTCTGCATATATAACACACCAAACAAATTGTGATACAACTCTCCGTCCATTCCCGATGGGAATTGGGTACAGTTAGGGAAGCTCCAGTCATGAACGAAATCGGAATTGTCGCACTCATCAAGCTTAAAGCCGTCAATACCCGAATCAACAAGATATTCTTTGTGGTATTTTGCAAAAATATCCTGTGCTTTTTCCATACCAAAATCAGGAATTAAACCTTTCCATACCTCGTAATCTCCGCAGTAGTCGTGAAGTTCTTTATAGATAGGGGAGCACGAGCTTACAAATGCGTGTTCCCAGAGATTGATATGAAAATCATTATCTCTTAAATATTTTATTACCTCTTTGTAGTTGGGGAACCTTTCGTTATCCCATACATAAGAGCAGGAATAGCTGTTTGTCTGCCAACCCGGCTCAAGACCTATAATATCGCAGGGGATATTATTTTCTCTGAAATATTTTGCCGCTTCAATAACCTCATCTCCGGTATATTTTGCATAGCAACGGTAAAACACACCGAGTCCCCACTTTGGCGCATCGCATCCACCGCCTGAGAACATATTGTACTGAGAAACGATATCGGTTATATTCTCTCCCTCAAATATGTAAACATCAACACCTTTTGCAACCGGAATTTCTACGCTCATAACGGTTGTTTCCTGAAGTCCGCATTTTTTGTATAAATCTTCGGCAGTAGCAATAATTGTATTGTCAGCCGGAAGATTTCGTTCGATATTTTTTCCGTATCCGCAGCATACTTCCACATATCTTGCCGTGTCAAAATACATTCCGTAGCCTTTATTTGTAACGAAAAACGGAACAGGTGCATGAGAATCGCCTGTATTTGCTACAGGGTCTGAATTTGTGCGGAGTTGAAGCTTATGATTTTTGTGGTTAAAGCCTTTAAGCTGCAATCCAAACCCGAAAACTTCTTCACCGTATTCAAGCGGAAATTCCAGCAAACAGCCTCGTGCAGTTTCTTTGAATTTAAACACACTTGTATCATATTTTATATCGGTTTCTTTATAGTTTAAGTTTTTGCAATAGTTAGTAGGAACGATTTTTTCCGGAGTACCGAATGTAATTTTTTTCATATTGTTTTTTCCTTTCTTTAGATGTTTTTTGTTTTTTAGGCTTTAAATTATTCTTTTTCTGTTAACAAACGAATTGCAAAGTCGGCAAAAGGAGTTCGAAACTGTCCTCGTCTTGTGGCGATAACAGGTTGTCGGGAATAGGTGCTATTGTTAACAATATATATGGATAAATCATTATCTATATGCTGATTATGCACGAACTGCAACGGCAGTAATGTAGCGCCTACACCGGATTTTGCCATTGACCAGGCTGAAGTAACTCCCATAACTTCTGCGGCGATGATTGGATGAAAATCGGCAGCAGTGCACAGTTTATCAAATAGTTGGCGTAATTCCTGACCGGGACTTAATACGACAAACGGAAGTTGTGAAACTTGATTAAAATTTACTGTTGCGTATTTCCCGTCAGATGTTGTAGGTAGCTTATCAATCATTGAGTTGTGGACTGCTAATACCAATGTATCAGGCTCTAACGGAATAACATCCAAAAGAGAAGTATCTACCGGTAGATTGACAATAGCCAAATCATATTTGCCTTCAGCAGCCTCTTTTCGTAGCTGGAGGCTCGGTACTTCTTGAATGGATATGCACACACCGGGATATCGAGCTCGTATTTTTTTTACCAAATCCGGCATAATATACAGGCTACGAAAAGGCGTTATCCCAATGACGAGACGACCGCTTTCACCGATTTGAAATTGTTCAAGTCCTTTGCGGAGCTGTTCCTCTCTGAAAACAAGCTCCCTGGCGTTGCGGACAAAATATTCTCCTGCCGGTGTTAAAGTCAGAGGACTGTGATTGCGATCAAACAATGTAACACCAAGCTCCTTTTCTAAATGCTGAATTTGCTTACTCAGAGCAGGTTGAGTGATTCCTAATTTGTCAGCTGACTGAGAAAAATTCAATGTTTCAGACAGCGCAAGGGCATATTGAAGTTGCTTCGGGTTCATATTATATTTCACCTCAATATTGAATACATATCTTAATATTAATATACCTTTTTATCAAACAAATACTATTTCAAGATGTAGCTATTGT
>CAZZPN010000032.1:0-10884 GCA_964655495.1 uncultured Oscillospiraceae bacterium | reverse complement strand
GCGGTGAAGTAACCAAAAATGAATTTGTGTATGGTAATATTAATATAACCAATAATCTTATTTCTTCTTGCGGTGATGAAGAATACAACGGCTTTATAATACAGTGCGGAACAAACTCACCGGCAGATGTTAGTGATTCAGTAGGAAATAATATCAAAAATAATGTTATTTATAATTGTACAGGATTCGGTTCAATAGGAGTTCCGGGTATTGAGCTTACAGTAGAAAATAACGAAATTTTCAATGTTTCTCGTCATATTCACGACGGCGGTGCTGTTTATATGGGAAGAAGCAATATGAAAATCGGAACGCAAGTTTCAAACAATTATGTTCATCACTTAAATAAAGATTTAGCTTATTGGGGTTTATATTCTGACGATGGTCAGGCAGGTATGACTATGTCAAATAATATTCTTTATGATATGAGAAGCGGTATTTTAGTTACAGACGGAATGAACGGAAACTTCTCAGATAATAAATTTATTGATAATATTACCGCAATAGCATTAAGCGGAAGAAGCAGCTGGAAAGTTCAATCAAGCGACGCTGATGATGTTGATGATGAAGGCTATGTTGTTAATGAGAATCAGGAAAAAGTTTTCACTTTCTATGGAGAAACTAAAAACGCATTTGAAAATTATAACGAGGCTTATATAAATGCAGGCTATGAAAGTTTGGAAAAAATTTTGGAAAGAACTCCTTTCTATGCTCCATATAATACAAAAGTAACAGGAAATGTTCATTATACAAGTGATATAGCAAATACAACTATGTATGATAATGCTACTGTGGAAAAAAGAATAGCCGACTATGGTACAATTGAAAATAACAATCAGGTATCAATTACATCACCAGAGGCAACTCTTAAGGATATTTTAATGTCATCAATCGGTCTTGAAGATATAACAGCTTATTCCTCAGATGATTCGTTTGACTTTACACCATCATATAGTGGCGGCGAATTAAAGCTTGTATTTAATAAACCAAAAAATGTTTCTAAATACATCATTACATTAAAACAAAATGGAAACACAATATTAAGCGAAGAATATTTTGATGACAACTCAGATACAGCTTATGAGACAAATAAAGTGACAGCAGGAGAAACATACGAAATAATTGTTGATGCAGTCAGTCTTGGAAATCAGCAGTCGGCTTCTTATACAAAAGAAAAAACTTTTACAGTACCGACTGCAACAGACAAGACAGCACTTTCTTATGTAGTAGCTTTACTTGAAAAAGAAGTTAATAAAGCAACGGGTGATGCACCGATTTATGTATATTCTGATGAAAGTGTTGTTTCTGATATGCAATCTGCATTGACTGATGCAAACACATTAATTGCAAATACAGAGGCTTCGGCTGATGAAATTTCTTCTATACAAACAAATGTTTTAGATGTATTATCAGCTGCACAGAATATGAGAACAATTACAAAAGCATCTATTGTTTCCTGCATACCTTCAGAAACTGAAGCAAAGGTTACAGTAGTGGCAGAAGATTTTGAGCCAAACTCTTTAGTAAATATCGTAGTAACAAATCCAGGTGCTACAAAAGATGATATTAAAGATAATTCTGTATTAAGATACATTGATTCTAAACTTTCAAGCTTCAGCGGTGAAGTAACATTTACATTTGATACAGCTATAAACGGTATTGATATGCCTGACATTTATCATGTGTATCTGGCAGGTATAAACGACAGAATCGCTGATGAAACTTACTACTATGGTACAATAGAAACATCAGCTGTAAGCTTTTTAAAAGACGGAGAAGAAGTTTTAAAAGAAAATATTAAAAATCACACAAACAGCACTTTGACCGCTTCTTTAGAAGTAAATAACCGTATGAATGAGAACATAAATGCTGTTGTGTATTGCGGAATTTACGAAGGAAATAAGCTTATTTCACTTGCGATGATAAAAGATACGGCGTTAAACAAAAACGAAATAAATGAAGTAACTTTTGAAATTAAAATTCCTGAAAATTACGATGAAAATTCAAAAATTGAAATTATGGTTTGCGATAACGATACTTTATTAAAACCGCTTACTGTTAAGAAAAGCATTACAGAATTGAAATAAAAAAATTTAAAATAAATTACTTTTTAGAAAAAAGAGGAAACGATTATGGAAAAGACAGAAAAGAAAGTTTTGAAAATGGGAGTTGTAGGTTGCGGCAGAGGCAGATATATGGTTGCGCTTCTCGCAAGAGAGGAAAATGTTAAGATTACTGCGATTTGTGATAACAATCCCGAAATGCTGGAAGCCGGAAAAAGAGATCTCAAAAAATGGGAAAATCTTGATGTGGAATGCTATGACGATTATGAAAAATTCTTAAAAGAAGCAGATGTTGACGCTGTTTTTGTATGTACATACGCAACAATACATACAAAGCATGTAATAATGGCTATGGAGGCAGGAAAGCATATTTTGTGTGAAATTCCTACAATTAATTCGTTAGAGGATGCAAAAGCTGTTAAGGCTGCTGTTGAAGCACATCCGGAATTAGTATATATGACTGCTGAAAACGCTTGCTGGTGGCAGTGGGTTGATGCCTGGAAAAAAATGCATGACGATGGAAAATTTGGTGATATAGTATATGCGGAAGCGGAATATCTCCATTCACACGATTTCAGAGAAATAAAAGAACCTAAGGATAAAAATCACTGGAGACTTTATAATGCGGCAATTAAATATCTTACTCATGAATTAGGTCCGCTTCTTTATATAATGGGTGACAGATGTGTGGCTGTTTCGTGTTTGGAGCCTGATAGAAAATATAATCCTTACAGAAAAGGTCCTGCAAACGGCGTTGCAATGTTTAAAACTGCAAAGGGTGCTGTAATAAGAATACTTATCTGTTTCGGTGCTTATGTTGGCTTTGACCATAACTACAGAATCTTAGGAACAAGAGGCTCTATTCTTACAGACCCTACAAAAGTTTGCAATGAAGCAACCTGCTTTGCAAATCTTTCAGACATACCGGGAACGCATGAAGAAAAAATCGAAATTCCTGTATCAGCAGGAGCAAAAAACAAAATGCATGGCGGTGCTGATGATGCAATGATGAGAGATTTTGTTAAATGTGTATTAGAAGGCACAAAACCAAAGCTTGATGTTATTGACGGAATAAATATGGCATTGCCGGGTATTTATGCTCACGAATCAGCCTTAAAAGACGGGGAGTGGCTTGAAATACCTGAAGTATAAGGAGAAAAAATCAATGCTTAAATTTAATTTTAAAGGTGAAATAGCAGAAGTAATTAAAGGTATAGAGCAGATATCAAAAACAATGCATTTTGAATTATCAGATGACGGTATTTTGGTAGAAGTTTCGAGGTGCGAAAAGGGGTTCAGAGCTTTCGGAGACGAAAGCTCTGCCCAAATTACATATAACAGAAAAACAGATTTTTTCAGAGCAATAGGATTTTTACTCCAGGGGATAAAAAAGGGTGGAAGCTTTGATTTTTCCCAAATTCAGAATTTTGATACGCTTTCACTCTCTGTTGATTGCTCAAGAAATGCAGTTTTAACTGTTGAGAGTATAAAGAAGCTTTTGGATTATTCAGCTGTAATGGGCTTTACTGCGTTTACCATCTATTCCGAGGACTTAATTGAGCTTGAAAACTATCCTTACTACGGACATATGAGAGGGAGATACTCGGAAGCGGAATTGAAAGAGTGCGACGATTATGCTTATGCTTACGGAATTGAAATGATTCCTAATACACAGTCATTGGGACATATGCAGATGGCACTCAAATGGTATGCTTCAAATATTCCTGCGGACAGCTCAAATGTTGTTCTTGTAGGGGATGAGAGAACTTATAAGTTTATAGATGAAATCGTATGTAAATTTTCAAAAATTTTCCGTTCCAAAAAAATAAATCTTCATATGGACGAAGCATATGGCTTGGGAGCAGGTCAATACAGAAAGCTTAACGGACTCAAGGAGCCATTGGATATTGTTTTTGAGCATATGGAAAGAGTAAACGAAATTTTAAAAAAATATGGCTTTACTACTCCTATGATTGGTCATGATATGTTTACAAGAGAGGCTTCAAGGTCATCTAATATTTATGATACCGAGATTAAAATTTCTGATGAGCTTATAGAGAGAATACCAAAAAATTATAGGATTGGTTATTGGGATTATCATAACAAAGATAAGAAAATTTACGAAAAAATGATGGATATTTTATCCGTTCTTCCAAATGAAATAAGTTATTCGGGCGGTATTCTCACATGGGGAAGGCTTGTTCCCAATTATGCGCTTACCTTTCAATGTATGCCTTTAGCACTTAAAACCTGTATAGAAAAAGGTATGAAAAATGTCGGTGCTACTATATGGGGGGATGACGGCGGAGAAACAAACATCTTTACCGGACTTCTTGGTATGCAGCTTTTTGCGGAATACTGTTATACAGACACTACCGATGTAAGTATGGACACGCTTAAAGAAAGATTTTATTACTGTACAGGTGGTAATATGGACGATTTCATTGAAATCGGAAGACTTGACTGTGTTTCCGAGGAGGATACTCCGCTTGTATCTGATTCACCGGTAGGTGCATCGAATTTATCAAAATGGGCACTCTATAACGACCTTCTCATTGGTCTTATGGATAAGCATCTGGAAGACTGCCCTGTAGGAGAATATTATAAGAAGCTTACTCCACGCTTAAAGGCTGCAAAAGAAAGAGCAGGGGAATTTGAATTTCTTTTTGATATGCCTTATAAATTATCAAAAGTGCTTAGTCTGAAAGCTGATTTAGGTGTAGAAATAACAAGAGCTTACAAAAACAATGATAAAAAAGAATTAAAACGCATTTGTGAAGAAGTTATACCGGAAGTAAAGGCTTTAGTTAATGAATTCAGAAAAGCTCATTCAAAACAGTGGATGGAAACATACAAGCCGTTTGGCTGGGAAGTTTTAGACTGCCGCTACGGCGGTGTTATGGCAAGGCTGGATTCAGTTAAAGAAAGAATTGAAAAATATATTGACGGTGAAATTGAAAATATAGCTGAGCTTGAAGAAGAAAGACTTTATTATGATGGCACAGACAGACTCAAAGAACATCAGGTGGGCGGAGTTGATGGATATAGCCGTATGGTTTCAGCAGGATACATAGGCGGTATATTTTAGCTAAGTTTTAAACTATAAAGACAGGAGAAAAAATAATTATGTTAAAATTAAACTTTAAGGGCGAAATAGCAGAAGTAATTAAAGGTACAGAGCAGATATCAAAAACAATGCATTTTGAATTATCAGATGACGGTATTGGGGTTGTCGTTTCAAAATGCGAAAAAGGCTTCGTAGTTTTTGGCGATAAAAACGGTGCTGAAATTTCGTATAATGAAAAACGGGATTTTTTCAGGGCATTAGGTTATCTGTGTGCTAAAATAAAAGAAGGAAAAGACTTTGATATTTCTGAAACACCTAACTTTGAAATGCTTTGTCTTCATGTGGACTGTTCAAGAAACGCGGTTTTAACAGTTGAAAGCATAAAAAGAATGCTTGATTATTGTGCGGTAATGGGTTATAATGCGTTTACAATTTATTCAGAAGATATGATTACACTTCCAAGCTACCCTTATTTCGGACATATGAGAGGCAGATATTCGGTGGAAGAATTGAAGGAATGCGACGATTATGCTTATGAATACGGAATTGAAATAATTCCGCAGGCACAGTCTTTGGGACATATGTCTGTTGCGCTTAAGTGGTACGGATGTGATATCCCGAAGGATACTTCTGCAATTCTTCTTGTCGGAGATGAAGGAACATATAAATTCCTTGATGAGCTTATCGGAACATGGTCAAAAGCACTTCGTTCAAGAAAGATTCATCTACATATGGATGAAGCTGTTGGATTGGGAACAGGTACTTATAAAAAGCTTCACGGTCACAAAGAGCCTGTTGATATAGCTATTGAGCATATGAACAGAGTGAACAAAATTACGGAAAAATATGGCTATGAAAAATCGTACATTGCTCACGATATGTTCACAAGAGAATTTTCAAAAACCGGTAATTTCTATGACACAAATGTAGAAATCCCCGAAGAAATAAAAACAAGAATACCGCTTAATTATACAATTGATTATTGGGATTATCACCAGAAGGATAAATCAATATATGAGAATATGATTGATATTTTGTCTCAGTTCCCGAATGAGCTTTTATATGCAGGCGGAATATTGACATGGGGAAGAATTGTGCCGAATTACGCACTTACCTTTGAATGTATGCCGTTAGCTTTAAAGACTTGCTTAGAAAAGGGGATAAAAAGCGTAGAGGCTTGCATATGGGGTGATGACGGAAACGAAACAAATACTTTTGCAGGACTTCTTGGTATGCAGCTTTTCGCTGAATACAGTTATACTGGTACAAATGAAGTGAGTATGGAAAAAATAAAAGAAAGATTCTTTGAATGTACAGGCGGAAATATGGATGACTTTATTGAAATGGCAAAGCTTGATTGCATAACAAAAGAATTAAGTACAGATATGCCGCATACAGATGAAACACCTTTAAGCGCAACAAATACAGCAAAATTTTCTCTTTACGGTGATCCGTTGATTGGTCTTATGGATAAACATATCGAGGAATGGCCCGTAAATGAATATTACAGTAATCTTGCACCACGCCTGAAAGCTGCAAAAGAAAGAGCAGGTGAGCTTGAATTTTTATTTGATATGCCTTATAAATTATCAAAAGTGCTTAGTCTGAAGGCTGATTTAGGTGTAGAAATAACAAGAGCTTATAAAAATGGTGATAAAAAAGAATTAAAGCGTATTTGTGATGAGGTCATACCAAAAATAAAGGTTCTTGTTGAAGAAACAAGAAAAGCTCACAGAGAACAATGGATGTCTACCTATAAGCCTTTCGGTTGGGAGGTTTTAGACTGTCGTTACGGAGGAGTTTTAACAAGATTAGACTCAACTGCTTACAGAATAGAAAAATACTTGAACGGCGAAATTAAAAATATAGCTGAGCTTGAAGAAGAAAGACTTTATTACGACGGAATGAACAGACCGAAAAATCATCCGGTAGGTGGTGTGAACGGTTATAAACAGATGGTTACGGCAGGTAATATTGTTATGTAACAGGTGATGGTGAAATGAAAATAACAGAAGTTGATAAAAATTTTATAGTTGAAAACAAGCTTAAAGAAAACGTTAAATTTTATGATGTGAGAGAAGAACCGTTCATGGTCTACGGACTATATGATATGAAGTCCGGCGGAAAATTCAGAAGAATAGATAATCCGGCGGAGGAAGGACTTCACATGCATACTGCCGGCGGAAGGATAAGATTTAAGACCGATTCTGATTATATTGCTCTTTGGGTAAAACAAAAGAACTATTATGATATGGCGCATATAACTGCCATAGGTAGATCAGGTTTTGATATGTATGTGAGAGAAAACGAAGAATACAGGTATGCTGCTTCGTTTCCTCCAAATTCCGACAGCTGTAGCTATAATGCAGAGGAAATCAGAGAAAAAGGGCACTATGTTTCAGTAAGAACATTTTCTTCAAAAAAAATGCGTGATATAACTTTAAATATGCCTCTTTATAATGGAATAGATGAAATGTATATTATTCTTAACGATAATGCAAATGTGGAAAAAGCACCTGATTATAAATATACTGTTCCCATTGTTTTTTACGGTTCTTCCATAACACAGGGTGGGTGTGCTTCAAGACCAGGTATGTGCTATACAAATATTATTTCCAGACATCTGGATGCTGATATTATTAATCTTGGCTTTTCAGGAAGTGCAAAAGGAGAAGACAGCATGGCTCATTATATTGCAAATCTTGATATGAGTGTGTTTGTATACGATTATGACCATAATGCACCGGATGCTGAACATTTAAAGAGTACTCACGAAAGATTTTTTAAAATAATAAGAGAAAAACATCCAAAGTTACCCGTTATAATGGTTTCAAGACCGAAAAAATATCTTAGTGATGAAGAAATAAGAAGAAAACACATAATTTTCGACACATATAAAAAAGCCTTTGACAGCGGTGACAGAAATGTTTATTTTGTAGACGGATCTGAAATGTTCGGAGTTTTCGGTGGTGAAGAATTTACGGTTGACGGTGCCCATCCGACGGATCTGGGATTTTTCAGAATGGCGGAAGTTATAGGAAGCAAAATAAAAGAAGTTATAAGATAAAACAGGAGATATCATAAAAGGGTAAGTGATAAAATGAAATCAAAATTTAAAATTTGTAAGGCGAGCTGTTCATATGAAAAAGAGCCGTTAAAAACAGCGTTCGGTTTCAAAGGAAGTGCACTAAGCTGCCTTTGGCAGACAGCAGTCCGCCTTGAAACAGATAAAAATACAGGGATTGGTCTTGGCGTTCAAAGTGTATTGTGGTCTGATGCGGAGGTTTTCAGACTCTTAGGTGAAGAAAAAGGAAATCAGGCAATGTATAAGCTTACACGGTATGCTGTAAGCTTATGCGATAAAATGGAGCTTGAAACACCATTTGAGGTTATTGACAAGATTTTTCCTGAAGTTTATAAGTATGCAAAAGATATAACCAAAAGTGAAAATCTGCGTACAACCTTTGTGCTTAATGCTTTAGTTCCGCTTGATTTTGCACTGTGGCAGCTATGGATAAAGGAGAATAACAAAAACACCTTTGATGATATATGCACTTTTGACGGTGAGAAACAGAAAATTTTAGGCAACATTCCGCTTATTACATATAATACCACCATTGAAACGGTGAAGAATATGGCAGATAAAGGGATTGCACTCTTTAAAATAAAAATAGGCTCGGATCCTTTGAAAAACAATGATTTGGATGCTATGCTTGAGTGGGATAAAAACCGTATTTTGGAAATTCATAATGCACTGAAAGATATTAAAACTCCTTATACACAGGACGGAACTATTTTATATTATCTTGATGCTAACGGAAGATACGACACAAAAGAAAGACTTTTGGAATTACTTAATTTTGCCAAAGAAAATGGCATTTTGGAAAGAATAGTTCTTTTGGAAGAGCCGTTTGATGAAAATAACAAAATTGATGTCAGCGATTTACCTGTTTTTATTGCGGCAGACGAAAGTGCGCACAGCCTTTTTGATGTAAAGGAAAGATTTGAGCTTGGTTATAAAGCACTTACTTTAAAACCTATTGCAAAAACACTTTCAATGACTATACGAATGGCAGATTTTGCAAGAAAGCAGGGGATGATTTGCTTCTGTGCAGATTTAACGGTAAATCCTGTTATGGTTTCGTGGAATCAATGTGTCGCTTCCCGCCTTAACCCAATTCCGAAGATGTTAATAGGCGTTGTTGAATCAAACGGAGACCAGAACTATGTAAATTGGGAAGATATGAAGAAATATCATCCTATGTATAACGAAAAATTTATAACTTGTGACAACGGAGTTTTTCATCTCGATGATACATTTTATAAAAAAAGTGGTGGAATATTTGAATTACCTAAGCACTTTGATTCTTTAACCAAAGGAGGAAAATAAATTGAGTAAGTTAAGATTTGCTATCTGGGGATGCGGGTTAATTTCTTCATTTCATGCAAACGCACTTTTGGAGATTGAAGACGCTGTTTTAGTCGGTGCTTATGACCTTAATGAAAACGCACGCAATAATTTTTGCGAAAAATATAAGACGAAAGCTTTTTTATCTGAGGAGGAGCTCGTTTCTTCTGATGAAGTAGATGCTGTGTGCATTTGTCTGCCAAGTGGACTTCATTATAATACTGCAATTAGTTGTATAAAAAACAAAAAGCATGTTGTTATTGAAAAACCAATAGCGCTCACATCGGAGCAGGCAGGCGATATTATAAAAGTTGCCGAGGAATACGGAGTTTTTGTTTCTGTTATTTCACAGCTTCGCTATACTAACGCGGTAAAAGAGGTTAAAAGAATAGTAGAAAGCGGAAAGCTTGGAACGATTACATTAGGAAATGCCATTATGAAATACTTCAGAAGTCCGGAATATTATGCCGCAAGTAATTGGCGTGGAACATGGGCAATGGATGGCGGCGGTGCGCTAATGAATCAGGGGATTCATGGTGTTGATTTATTGCAGTACCTTATGGGGAAGGTAGTGGCAGTTTCTGCCTTTTCAAAAACACTTGTTCATGATATAGAAACAGAGGACACCCTGACGGCTGTTTTGGAATACGAAAACGGTGCAATAGGCACTATTCAGGCAACAACTTCTGTTGCACCGGGTTATGGAAGAAGAATTGAAATCTGCGGCTCAAAGGGAAGTATTGTTTTATGCGAAGATGAAATTGAGGTGTGCGATGTAGAAGGTGAGGAAAATTTAGTTTCCATCTCTAAAGAAAAACACGCTTCAGCAAGTAATCCTTCGGGCATTGACAGCTCCTTACACGCACAGCAGCTAAGAGATTTCATAAAAGCAGTTTTTGCTGATGAAAAACCCTGGATAGATGCAAATGAAGGAAAAAAAACCGTGGATATAATATGCGCAATATATGAATCAGCAAAAATCGGCAAGAAAGTTTATCTTGATTAATAAGAGGTGGAAAATAAATGTCTAATTTTGTTACATTAAGTGCAATTGGAGCACCGGAGCCTGATTTCAGCTCTTTAGAAAAGAATTTTACGGTATACGAAAAAGAAATAAAGAATTTTCTGAAAAATGAAATAGATAAAGTGCTTCCCGATAAGCCTGATTTGATTGTATTTCCCGAGTGTGCAAACCGTTATCAGCCAAGCACAAAGCCGGAGCTTAAGGAATATTATAAATACCTCGGCGACAGTATTCTCGAATTTTTAAAGCCTGTTGCCACCGAGAATAATACCAATATAGCATATAGCACTGTTCATTATGCAGAGCCTTCCGAAAATAAGCCTTT
>CAZZPN010000031.1:0-10923 GCA_964655495.1 uncultured Oscillospiraceae bacterium | reverse complement strand
AAAGAAAGAATTTAATAAAAAAAGCGCTTCTTAAAAATGTTTTAAGAAACGCTTTTTTAGTTGATTTATTGATTATTGATGTTTTTAAACTTCAGCTTCGGTAGATTTTTTGTTTTCTTCAACTTCAAGTCCTTTTTCTTTTGCGGGGATAAGCATATATTTTTCTATTGTCGGATAAACAGAATATACAACCAAGAAACCGCCAAAAGAATATAAGATGAGCGCAAAAGCAATCACAAGTATTATCGGGTTAAAGAAGTTTGAAAGAAGTATTGCCGGAAGAAGTACAAGGGCGAGTGTAAGAACATTCCACGGCAATCTTCCGAGTGCAAATAAAATTGAATTTCTTATAATATCAATAAATTTCATTTTGAACATTACCATAATAGTGTTTGCATAGAAATTTACAAATATCAGAATAATAAACACAATAAGACTCGGATAACGAAGCATATAAAGAAGATTAATGCTTGGAAGCTCATTATAACCCGGAAGCACAGGGATTATCCAGGTGAGAATTAGCGAAATAAGTGCAATAACATTAACAATCATAAGAAGTGCAGACTGTTTTATATTTTTCTTAAAATGCTCAAAATAATCCGATGTGAGAAAAACCGGCATTTCAGTTGCGAAATTCATAAGAATGTATGTTGCTCCGGCAGTAGATGGGCCGAGCAAGAAACAAAGCGCGATAAGAACAAGCATTGACAGCGGATTAACAATAATCTGCGTTGTTACCTGAAGCATATTTAAAAATTGGTCTTCTCCCATATTTGAAAGCATAAAGTTGCCTATCATAAATAAAATAAACCAAACAGGTATTGTTGTAACAAAGAAAAGCAGATTAAGCTTAATCATCTGTGAAAATTTTCTGAAAAAAAGTTCAAAAAAATAAACCGGTCTTATTGGTTTAGGTGCATCTTTTTCAACACCTTTTCCCTCTTTTAAATATCCGTTAAATAAACCCATAATATTAAAACCTTTCTTTTTATAATGTTTATACTAAATGTTATAATATCACATTTTTCTCCTTTTGTCTAGATTTTTCATTAAAAAATCAAAAATCTATTGCAAAAAAGTTAAAATAATGGTATAATAATTTGTAGCCAAATCCGACAATACTTGCATACGCCAAAAACGACATTATTTTGGCATATTTCAGCTTGTCGTCTTACATAGGCGTCAGCCTTATTACAGTCTCCGCACTAAAATCTGCTCAAAATACTATCCGTTTTTGGTCGCAGAATTTTATAATAGCTGATTTTTGTCATATCAAGGCAAAAACACAGCTAAATATGATTTATATTTGCGAGTATTTTAACGCAGAAATGGCGAAAATCAGCATTAGAAAATCGTATGTAAGAGTTGTTGGATTTGGCTAATACATTAAAATTGGAGAATACTTTGAAATGATGAGTTTTTTTAATAATATAATATCAGGTCTTATGGTTGTCGTTGTTCTTATACTTGCAACCGTTCCGCATGAAGTTATGCATGGGTATAGTGCGTATCTTCTTGGTGATAACACTGCAAAATGGCAAGGAAGACTTTCTTTAAATCCGCTTAAGCATATAAACAAAAGATATGCGCTTGTTATTTTCGTAGGTGCGTTTTTGGGGAATCTTATTCCTGCACTTAGCTTTTTAACCGATATTTTTATGTGGATAGGCTTTTGGTTTCTTCTCATTCCTGTTCCTGTTAATGCAGGCAACTTCAAAGACGCAAAAAAAGGAATGGCGATTGTTGCTCTTATGGGACCGGTTACTAACTTTGTGATTGCGTTTATTTCGATGGTGTTGTTTGCTTATTTTGGGCAGATTGCATATCTTGGTGAATTTTTGTGGCTTCTTGCGATATTTAATATAAGGCTCGGAGTTTTTAATATCATTCCCGTTCCGCCTCTTGATGGCTCAAGGGTGTTGTTTGCGTTTTTACCGCAGAGATATTATTTTCAGCTTATGCAGTACGAAAGATACATTATGACGATTTTACTTGTATTGGTGTGGAGTGGTGGTTTAGACAGACTTATTAACACCGGAGTTAACAATATTCTTAATGCTTTTTTAAGAATAA
Organism: uncultured Oscillospiraceae bacterium; assembly: GCA_964655495.1. Classification (GTDB taxonomy): domain Bacteria; phylum Bacillota; class Clostridia; order UMGS1840; family UMGS1840; genus UMGS1840. The sequence goes on along the minus strand of CAZZPN010000031.1, from coordinate 8,850 downwards.
TTTCTGTATTTCCGGGAATTTAGAAAAATATGGTATGGAGAATTAAAAAATGGATTTAAAACTTGAGCAGTTTGAAGGGCCGCTTGACCTTCTTCTGCATCTTATAAGAGCAAATAAAATTGATATATACGATATACCTATTTTTGAGCTTACACAGCAGTATATAGATTACCTAAAAAAAATGGAAGAGCTTAATATGGATATAGCCTCAGAATTTATAGTTATGGCATCTGAGCTTTTATACATAAAATCAAAAATGCTTCTTCCTTCCGAAAAAAACCAAGAAGGCGTTGTGGAAGAAGACCCTCGTGAAGAGCTTGTAAGAAAGCTTATTGAATATAAAAAATATTCCGAGATGACTTCTTACTTTAAAGAAAGGGAGCTTATAGGCTTCAATTCTTTTACAAAGCCAAAAGAAAAAATCAAAGGCCTTATAAAATACAATAAATTTGATATGGAAAAAGATGAGCTTGTAAATGTGCTTAATATTTTAAGCGAACGGGTAAGCCAGAGAATTGCGCCGGTAAGAGAGGACTTCTATCCTTTGGTGGAAAGGGAAGTCGTTTCAGTTGCTTCAATGTCGGACAGGCTTTACAACGCACTTAACAAAAGCTTTAAAAGGGAATTAGTCGAGGTTTTTGTGGAAATATGTTTTTCCCGTGCGCAAGTTTCAGCTGCATTTATGGCGCTTTTAGACCTTGTTAAAGAGGAAAAAGTTGAAATACACGAAGAATATACCGAAGATAAAGAAACATTTATGTTAATAAAAATATAAGGAGATGGCAAAAATGAATAACGAAGAACTAATTGAAATTTTCCCGATAATAGAAGCAATGCTGTTTGCCGCAGGAGCTCCTTTGGAACTAAAGAAAATGGCTGAAGCTGTTGAAATGGAATATGATGACTTTGAAAAAACGCTCAGTTCTTTTGAGCTTATGCTTGAAAGAGAGAAAAGAGGCGTAAAGCTTGTTAAGATGAATGAGTGCGCTCAGCTTGTAACAAAATCAGAGTATCACAGCTATGTTTCAAAAGCACTTGAAACGAGAAGCGTAAAGACGCTTTCACAGTCTGCGTTAGAGGTTCTTAGCATAATTGCCTATAATCAGCCCGTAACAAAGGTTGTAATAGATTCAATAAGAGGGGTAGATTCCTATAACTCACTTTGTCGTCTTATGGAAAGAGAGCTTATCGAGGAAAGGGGCCACTTAAACACAATAGGGCATCCGAAGCTTTACGGAACAACCAATGAGTTTTTGAGAATGTTCGGGCTTCATTCGATACACGACCTTCCTCCTATAAGCGAGAATGTTATCGAAAATGTTATAGCTGAGGATAATAATCTTACCTTTGATGATGTTGAAACTGCTGATTTTGAATAGGAGTGAAAAGTTTTGGCAGTATTATATATAATTCTTATAATATTGGCTGTTTTACTTACAGCTTTTGCAATACTTCTTTTTACAAAATTAAGGCTTATAATTTCTGTCGGTAACGGCGGTATTTATATAAAAATCTGTAAATTCGGTTTTGATTTTACAGTACCTCTTGATAAAATGAAAAAGAATTCTCAAAATACCAAACCTGAAGATATAAAAAAGGTTGAAAAGCTGAATAAAGAAGACGGAATAATGAAAAAATTTCTTGATATGAGAAATAATTTTATGCGACAAAAAAAAGCAATTTCGGGAGCTCTTGAGTATCTTAAAGGAAAAATTTTTCTTAATGAGGTTGGATTTATAGGAAAATTCGGTACAGGTAACCCCATAACGGGAGGCGTAGCTTACGGAAGTGTGTGTGCGTTTGTTAATACCGTTGCCGCATTTTCAGGTAACTTTTTCGTTTTTGAAAAGCCGCCTGTCGTTAATGTTGATTTTAAGCCTCAGGAGGCAGTTTTTGAGATAAAGAGTGCGTTTTTGATTGATGCAAAACCGTTTCATATTATAAAAGCATTTTTAATTTATAAAAAAATTCTTACAAAGGAGTCTGAATAATATGTCTGCAAGTATTGAAAAAATTATGGATGGAGCTTTGAAAAACATTAAAAATCTCGTTGATGTTGATACCATCATCGGAACACCTATAAACGCAGGAAATAACACAACAATTATACCGATTTCCCGTGTTGCTTACGGCTTTGGAGTTGGCGGAAGCGAATTTCAGGGCGTGAATGACAAAATAAAAGAACCAAATTTCGGTGGCGGTGTAGGCGGCGGAATGAGCATTTCGCCTGTTGGTTTTCTTGTTGTAACAGGGGATAATGTCAGAATGATAAATGTTGATTGCGCTTCAACTCCGCTTGATAAGCTTATTGATATAGCTCCGGGAATGATTGAAAAAATTATAAATAAGTTTTCAAAGAACGACGAGGAAGTTGTTATAATAGAAACCGAAGAATAATAAAAAAAAGAAACACTTCATATAATGGTATAAAGTTTTTTTGTGGAGTGTGATTTTTGATTGAGCAAATTAAAATTTTTATGTCTGTTATTATGCTTTATGCTTTTTGTTGCAGGTATTACCGTTGTAAATTCTGAAATTTTTTACAGCGCAAGGGCGCTATGCCTTTATAATGCAACTGACAACGAGATTATTTACGGATATAACGAAAACACAAAAATGGCACCGGCTTCCATAACAAAAATCATCACTGCGATAACTGCAATCGAAATGGGCAATCTTTCGTCAACTGTTACTGTTGACAAAAAATCTTCTATGACGGAAGGCTCAAGTATTTATCTTAAAGCCGGTGAAAATCTCACTTTAGAGCAGCTTTTATACGGCCTTATGCTTAATTCGGGAAACGATGCGGCAAATGCCGCCGCAACTTATTTCGGATATGATAATTTTGTTAATGAAATGAACGAAGTGGCAAAGTGGGCAGGGGCATCTGATTCAAGCTTTGAAAATCCGTCAGGGCTTGACGGCGAGAATCACTATGTTACTGCTTTGGATATGGCGCGCATAGCTTCTTATGCGCTAAAAAACGAAGCTTTTTCAAAAATAGTTTCGACAAAGACAGCAGTAATTAAGAGTGAAAGCGGAAATGAGCGTTATTTAAAAAATCATAACAAATTGTTGTGGGAAAGTGATGATTATATCGGAGTAAAAACCGGTTTTACAAAAAAGGCAGGCAGAACACTTGTTTCAGCGGTGGAGAAAAACAATAAAACATACATATGTGTAACATTAAAAGCGCCTGATGACTGGAATGACCACAGAAAAATATATGAAAACTATATAAAAGAAGAATAACTAAGAAAGTACAGAGGGGAAAAATTGAGATTACAAAAATATATAGCCGATGCAGGAATTGCATCAAGAAGAAAAGCAGAAGAACTCATTAAAGAAGGAAAAGTCAGTGTCAACGGCGCAGTTGTTGATACAATGGGTTATCTTGTTGAGGAAAATGATGTCGTTGCAGTAAACGGAGAAAAAATCTTAAAAAAAGAAGCAAAGGTTTATTATATGCTCAATAAGCCAAAAGGGTATGTTACAACAGTTCACGACCAGTTTGACAGACCGTGTGTTTTAGACCTTGTAAAAGGTGAAACCTCAAAAAGAGTATATCCTGCGGGAAGGCTTGACTATAACACTGAAGGTTTGCTTATCCTTACCAATGACGGAGAATTTGTGAATAAAATTACGCATCCAAGCTATAAAGTGGAGAAAAAATATATAGCCGTTATAAACGGCAAGCTTACAGAACAGGAAGCAGATAAACTAAGAAAAGGCGTTTATATTGATAAGAAAAAAACTTATCCTGCTAAAGTTTTTGTTACCGAAATTTTTAAAGACAAAAGCGTTGTTGAGATTACTATTTCAGAAGGCAGAAACAGACAGGTAAGAAAGATGTTTGATGCTGTCGGACATAATGTAATAGAGTTAAAAAGAGTTTCACTTGGGAATTTAACACTCGGAAACCTTAAGACAGGTAAAATAAGGAAATTAAATCCTAATGAGGTACAGGCCCTTATGAACTTATAGTATAAAAAATGAAAGGACAAAAAAGAGATGAACACAAAAGAAAATTTTTTAAAATGGCTTAATTACACGGGACTTGAAAGTTCTTATAAGGCTGAATTGGAAGAAATAAAAAATGATGAAAATGAAATTGAGGAAAGATTTTCCACATCGCTCGAATTCGGTACTGCCGGGCTTCGTGGAATTATCCGTGCAGGAACTAACGGAATGAATATATACACAGTTGCCCAGGCAACTCAAGGCTTGGCAAACCTTATCGTTAAAAACGGTGAAGAAGCGATGAAAAAAGGCGTTGCGATTGCATATGATTCGAGAATATGCTCAGACTTGTTTGCTCGCATTTCAGCTGAGGTACTCGCTGCAAATAATGTACAGGTGTATTTATATGAGAGCCTCCGCCCGACTCCGATGCTTTCTTTTGCTATAAAGCACCTTAAAACAACTGCCGGGATAGTTATTACCGCTTCACATAATCCGAAAGAATACAACGGATATAAGGCATATTGGTCTGACGGAGCGCAGCTTCCTCCACCTGAAGCAGAAATTGTTTACACCGAAATGCAGAAAATTGACATTTTCGAAGGTGCAAAGAGAATAGATTTTGATGAAGCTGTAAAAAACGGTATTATAAAAATTATAGGTAAAGATGTCGATGAAGCTTATTATAAAGCAGTTATGGATTTAAGCATAAACCCCGAAGTTTTGAAAAATACCAACTTAAAGGTTGTATATACTCCTTTTCACGGAACGGGTAATATTCCTGTAAGAACAGTTCTTGAGAGAATGGGACTTAAAAATGTAGTAGTTGTTAAGGAGCAGGAGCTTCCTGACGGAAATTTCCCGACTGTAAAATCTCCAAACCCGGAAAATGTGGAAGGCTTTAAAATCGCAGTTGAATATGCGAAAAAGATTGGTGCCGATATTATTGTGGGCACTGACCCAGATGCTGACCGTACGGGAGTTATGCTTAAAAATGCTGACGGTGAATATGATATTTTAAACGGTAATCAGATTGGTATTGTAATAGTAAGCTATATTCTCGATTGTATGAAAAAAACAGGTACACTACCGAAAAACGGTGCAATAGTAAAATCTATCGTTACCACAAATATGGTTAAGGCTATTGCAAAGGATTATGGGGTAGAGGTTATAGATGTTCTGACAGGCTTTAAATTGATCGGTGACCAGATAAAACTTTTTGAAGAAACCACTAAGCACACATATCTTTTCGGGTTTGAAGAAAGCTACGGATATCTTTCGGGAACTCATGCAAGTGATAAAGATGCTGTGAATGCGTCTATGCTTGTTTGTGAAGCTGCGGCATTTTATATGGAGCAGGGGAAAACATTAAAAGAAGTTCTTGACGGCCTTTATGAAAAATACGGTTATTATACAGAAAAAACAATTTCTGTATCCCATGAGGGATTAGCTGGTATTAAGAAAATAAAAGGAATAATGGAAGACCTATCAAAAAATTTTCCAAAAGATTTTGCCGGAACAAAAGTTTTAAAGGTGAATGATTACAACAATCAGCTTGTTACCGATGTTATAACAGGTGAAAAAGAGCCACTTGAGCTTCCACCTTCAAATGTTCTTAGCTTTGAGCTTGAAGACGGTACGCTTCTTACTTTCCGTCCGTCAGGTACAGAACCAAAAATAAAAGCTTATGTTATGACATTGGGTAAAACACCAAAAATTGCTGAGGAAAACAAAGACAAATATGCTAAAGTAATGCTTGAAATGGTAAAATAATACGGTGTTTTAAAATAAGGGAAATAAATAAAGAAAAAATATCCTTGACAAGTTTTTCCTTTTATGTTATAATATCGATAATGAAGTTATATGGGGAGTAGTTGGCGCTTTTTTTAAAAAAGCGTGTCAAGTCAACATTAACACGGCGTTTTACGCTTGGCTTGAATTAAAAGACGAGACTGTATGAGCTAAGATAATTATGCTTATATAGTCTCTTTTTTTATAAAATTTTATAAATAAAATTATACTTATAACAGGAGGATTTTAAGTTATGAAACATTACCTCGAAGAAAAAGAGAAAGTTCTTGAAGCCCTTTCTTCTAAAACAAGTGGTTTATCGGAAGAAAAAGCACAAGAGCGTCTGGAAAAAAACGGAAAAAATAAGCTTGTTGAAGGCAAAAAGAAGAGCCTTTTTCAAAGACTTATTGCACAGATTGCAGACCCGATGGTGCTTGTGCTTATCGGTGCGGCGATTGTATCATTCATTACTGCGCTGATTGAACACGAATCACCAACAGATGTATTTATAATCCTTGCGGTTGTAATTTTGAACACTGTGTTGGGCGTTGTTCAGGAAAGTAAAGCCGAAAAGGCAATCGACGCGCTTAAAGAAATGGCTGCTGCTACATCAAAAATTATTCGTGGCGGCAAGCATATAGTTGTTAAAAGTGAGGACCTTGTTACAGGCGATATAGTTTTGCTTGAAGCCGGTGATGCAGTTCCTGCCGATGGGCGTATAATTGAGTCAGCAAGTCTTAAGATCGAAGAAGCTGCCCTTACAGGAGAATCTGTTCCGTCAGAAAAATCTGAGCAGGTGCTTACTGCCGCAGAAAATGGCGATGTTCCGCTTGGAGACAGAAAAAATATGTGCTATATGGGCAGTGTGGTTGTTTACGGAAGAGGTGTAATGGTTGTTACTGCAACCGGTATGGATACCGAAATGGGTAAAATTGCAACTGCAATTACACAGGCAGAGGAAGGAGAAACACCACTTCAGAAAAGACTTTCACAGCTCAGCGCTTTATTAACAAAATTTGTTTTGGGTATATGTGTTTTCATGTTTGCATTTACCCTTATAAGAAACGGAAAATTTGACCTTCACACAACTCTTGATACATTTATGCTTGCAGTAAGTCTTGCTGTTGCCGCTATTCCTGAAGGTTTAGCCGCAGTAGTAACGATTGTTCTTTCTATGGGTGTTACAAAGATGTCAAACCAAAAGGCGATTATACGACGCCTTACTGCTGTTGAAACACTCGGTTGTACACAGGTTATATGTTCGGATAAGACGGGAACTCTTACACAGAACAAGATGACAGTAGTTGATTTCTGGAGTGATGACAGAGATTTTCTTGCAAAAGGTATGTCGTTATGCTCCGATGCAGAACCCGACGAAAACGGTGAAGCAGTTGGTGAGCCTACTGAATGTGCGCTTGTAAACTATGCTACTAAGCTCGGTCTTAAAAAGAATGAATTATTTTCAGAAACTCCGAGAATTGGTGAAGTTCCTTTCGATTCCGGAAGAAAGATGATGTCAACAGTTCATAAGCTTGACGGAGAATTTATTCAATATACAAAGGGTGCTCCCGATGAACTTCTTTCAAGATGCACATATGTTCTGAAAAACGGGGAAGAAGTAGCTTTAACTGATGAACTCCGCAAGGAGATACTCGATAAAAATACTGACTTTGCTTCACAGGCACTCAGAGTTCTTGCGTGTGCATATAAGAAGCATCAGGAAGTACCAACGGAATATACATCCGAGGCACTTGAAAACAATATGGTATTTATCGGACTTATCGGAATGATTGACCCTGTGCGTCCTGAAGTTACTGCGGCGGTTAATGAATGTGCCAAAGCCGGAATTCGACCGATAATGATAACAGGCGACCACAAGGATACAGCAGTTGCTATTGCAAAGACACTCGGAATTATAACCGATGCTTCACAGGCAGTAACAGGTGCGGAAATTGATAAATACAACGACGAAGAATTTAATGAGATTGTTACAAAGTATTCTGTTTATGCTCGTGTTCAGCCTGAGCATAAGGTGCGTATTGTCAACGCATGGCGTAAGCTCGGTTGTGTTACGGCGATGACAGGTGATGGCGTAAATGATGCACCGTCAATCAAAAATGCTGATATCGGTATCGGTATGGGTATTACAGGTACAGATGTTACAAAAAATGTTGCTGATATGATTCTTGTTGATGATAACTTTGCAACTATCGTCAGCGCCGTTGCAGAGGGAAGAAGAATATTTGATAATATATGTAAGTGCATACAGTTCTTGCTTTCATCTAACTTAAGTGAAGTTATCAGTATATTTATCGCAACTTTATGCGGCTTTACAATTTTAAAGCCTGCGCACATTTTGTTTATAAACCTTGTAACAGATTCACTTCCTGCTCTTGCGCTTGGTGCAGAAAAGGCTGAGCCTGATATTATGAAAAGAAAGCCAAGAAAGAGTGATGAAGGAATATTTGCAAACGGTATGGGCTTTAATGTAGCATATCAGGGTGTTATGGTATCTGTGATTACACTTGCCGCTTATTTTGTAGGACACTATATTGAGTCAGGTGTATGGGAGATTACACAAAGCTCGGATGGTATGACAATGGCATTTCTTGCAATGTCTATGGCGGAAATATTCCATTCGTTCAATATGCGTTCACACGGCTCAATCTTTAAGCTCAAAACGAATAATATGCTCCTTTGGGGAACAATGCTTCTGTCGCTTCTTTTGACATCTGCAGTTATTTTTGTTCCTGCATTAAGAAATATCTTTGATTTCGAGCCAATAAGTATTCTTGAATATGCTGTGGCACTTTTACTTGCACTTTTAACAATTCCAATTGTAGAGATTGTAAAAATGCTTCAGAGAAAACGCAAGTAATAAAAAAATCTGTGAAAAACGCATCGACCACATGAAGTATACAAAAAAAATCTGAACGAAAATTTTTCGTTCAGATTTTTTTGTACTTTAATTGTTAAGATAACTTTTTAAAAGCTCTTCTAAAATGTCATCACGCTCTAATCTTCCTATCAATGCTCTTGCGTTGTTATAGCTCGTTATGTAGGTAGGATCACCTGAAATGATATATCCGACCAACTGGC
>CAZZPN010000030.1:0-11026 GCA_964655495.1 uncultured Oscillospiraceae bacterium | reverse complement strand
GTCGGTTTTACTTTCGATATTGCATATATCAACAAGCAGATTAAGATATTTATCTGAAAGCTCATCAATTTTTTCAAACACCTTTTTGGTAAGTTCGTTCATCATTAGTGTCTCCTTCTTGTACTTTTATTATATAAAGGCTGCAAAATTCAGCTGCCACTTATCTTTAGCTATATTAAACTCATTATAGTTACTTTTATATTATATCACATTCACTCTGAAATTTCAAGAAGTTAAGAAAAATTGTGAGAATTGATTTAAGTTTTTCAAGTTTTTTTTGGTTTTTTTGGTAAAAGCTTGAAAAATATGAAAAAAAGTTATATAATATATAATAGTATATTATTGACGGAAGGAAGAAAGCTATGGTTAACGAAAACGGTTTTAAAGATTTTTCTGATTTCAAAAGAAAACTTACAAATAAAAAGGTTACAATTTTAGGTCTTGGAGTTTCAAACAAGCCTCTTTTTGATGTAATAAAGGACTTTGACTGCGAAATAGTGATAAGAGATAAAAACGAAATCCCATCTTCATTAAAAGAAGAAATGAACGCAACTGCAAAAGTCAGCTTTATTGAAGGAGAAAATTATCTTAATGATATAGACGAAGATATAATTTTTCGTTCTCCGGGAATAATGCCAACGAACAAAGAAATTAAAAAAGCTGTAAAAAGAGGCGCATATCTCACTTCTGAAATGGAAGCTTTTTTAGATATGTGTCCGGCAACAACAATCGGAATAACCGGAAGTGACGGAAAAACTACAACAACAACTCTCATTTCGGAAATATTAAAAAAAGCAGGCTTTACCGTTCACATAGGCGGTAATATAGGAAAACCGCTTATTGATAAATTAAATGAAATAAAAGAAACTGATATGGTAGTTCTGGAGCTTTCAAGCTTTCAGCTTATGACTATGAAAAAAAGCACTGATATTGCCGTAGTAACAAATCTTGCGCCCAATCATCTTGACAAGCACACGGATATGGAAGAATATATCAATGCAAAAACAAATATATTCTCACACGGATGCAAAAAAGTCATATTAAACAGCGAAAACGAAATTACAAAAGGTTTTATAACTCCATCCTCCGTTACCTTCAGCCTTAAAACTCCTCAAAAAAACGGAGCATATTTAAAGAATGAAAAAATATATTTCAAAGACGAATATATAATGGATAGAAACGATATTCTTATTCCGGGAATTCACAATGTTGACAATTTCCTTGCTGCAATTTGCGCTGTCAGCGAATTGTGTGACTTTAAGTATGTAAAAGAAGTTGCCCAAACCTTTGGCGGAGTTGAGCATCGTATTGAGTTTTTCAGAGAGCTTGACGGTGTCCGCTATTATAACGATTCAATCGCATCAAGCCCGACAAGAACTATCGCAGGACTTAATTCCTTTGAAAATTTCGGTAAAAAAATTATTCTTATTGCTGGCGGAAGCGATAAAAACATTCCTTTTGATACACTTGCAAAAAAAGTTGTCACAAATGTAAAAGAGCTTATCGTAATGGGTGCAACAAAGGACAAAATCAAAAATGCAGTCGTAAACGAAGATGCAGCTTTTCCGATTTATGAAGCAAAAGACCTTAAAGCTGCAGTTTTATACGCAAAGAAAATCGCACTTTCGGGTGATGTTGTGCTTCTTTCACCTGCCTGTGCAAGTTTTGACTGCTTTAAGAATTTTGCCGACAGAGGCAATCAGTTTAAGGAGTTGGTAAATCAGTTATGAAAACATTAGAAAGGCTATGCAAAATTCCTGCAATATCAGGCTTTGAAAAAAACAGTCTTGAATATTTTGAAGAAATTTTTGAAGAAAACGGTTTTTCTGATGTAAAAACCGATATATACGGAAATATCTTTGCCGAGAAAAAAGCGAAAACAAAAGATGCCGTAAATATTCTTATAGATGCACATATTGACGAAATCGGACTTATTGTAAAGGAAATAAAAGAAAACGGTTTTCTTCTTTTTGATACAGTCGGAGGTATCGACTATGATAATCTTTATTGCCGTGAGGTAACGATTTTTGGAAAAAAAGAAATCTATGGCGTTATCGGAGCTACTCCTCCGCATTTAAGAAAAGGTAACGAAAAAGAAACTCTCTATATTGATACGGGCTTGAAAAATGTAAGGGACTTTATAAAGGTCGGCGACCCGATAAAAATAAAATCGGACTTTTTAAAGTTAAAGAACAATCATATTTCTTCGGGCGCTCTTGATAACAGAGCAGGACTTATGTGTGCAATTATGTGTGCAAAGAAAATGCGTGATGATGTAAATGTTTGCGTTGTGGGAAGTGTAAGAGAAGAAAGCGGCCTTTTGGGAATTGATTTATTTTTAAAAGACAAAAGCTTTGATTTGGCTATTGTTCTTGATGTTACGCACGGATATTTTGAAGGTCTTTCAAAATACAGCTCATATACTCCGGGAGATGGGTTTACAATATGCTACGGCGGAATTTTAGATAACAAAATAACAGCCGAAATAGAAAAACATCTTATAAAAAATGACATTAAATATAACCAAGAATTTGAGCCTGACCATCCGGGTACAAATGCGTTTAATATTGTTACAAACAATATCCCTGTTATTATGCTTTCGCTGCCTACAAGATATATGCACACAACAAGCGAAACCGTTAATACAAAGGATATAAAAAGTCTTATAAAATTTATAAGCACTTACGATTGGAACACAGTAAAAAAGGAGGACAAAAACTATGCTTGAAACTCTTTGTACACTCTCAGGAGCCTCCGGCTATGAAAACGAAGTAATCGAGTTTATTACAAAAAAGCTTACAGAAGAAAACATAGCCTATACTGTTGATAAAATCGGAAATATTGTTGTAAGACAAGGCGAAAATCCAGATGATTTAGGAATATTTGCACACATAGATGAGGTTGCTTTCGGCGTTAAAGGCATTACAGACGAAGGTATGATAAAATTTGATAGTATCGGCGGAATATTAGAAAAGCTACTTCCCTCTCACGCAGTTATGATAGGACAAGAAAAAGTAAAGGGTGTAATCGGAAATATTCCTCCGCATTTAAAGAAAAACTCAAAGGAAAAACCGCTTTCTTACAATGACTTTTTCATAGACATAGGTGCAAAATCAAAAGAAGATGCAAGTAAATATGTGAAAATCGGAGACCCGATATATTGGATAAGCGACTATGTAGAATTCGGTGATGACCTTATAAAAGCAAAAGCACTTGACGACAGAGCAGGAGTTTCTATTCTCTTATCGCTTGTACTTTTAAAAAAATATTCGTTTACTGCCGTATTTGTAACAAGAGAAGAAATTGGTTTAATCGGAGCAAAAACTGTTTTAAAATCAAATAAACAGCTAAGGTTAAAAAATGCTCTTGTGCTTGAAGTAACAACCTGTGCAGATATGCCCGATGTCACGGAAAAAACAACTGTTTTAGGTAACGGTGTTGCAATAAGCATTATGGACAGAGGAAGCGTTGCGGACAGCGAATTTAACGAAGAAATAATGAGAATTGCCCGTAAAAATAAAATAGCATTTCAAAAGAAGCTTACCCTTTCAGGCGGCAACGATGCAGGTGCAATTACTTATTTTAACGGTGGTATTCCCACAGCGGTACTCTCAATACCGGGAAGATATATTCATTCTCCCGTAACGGTAATTTCAAAAAATGACTATTTTTCTTCAAAAAAACTGTGCGAAAAAATATTAGAAGAAAGGAACAAAAAATAAGATGGCAAAAAATTCAGCTTTTTCAGCTTACGGCTTTGAAAAGCCATATTTAGAAGAAATCGAAAAAGAGCTTACCCCTTTTTCTGATTTAATATATTATGACAGCTTTAACAATCTTATTATAGAAAAAAAACCTAACCTGGCAGATGAAAAAACAAAAACAATTTTATTCTGTATTCCTATTTCCGAAGATTCTTTTATGGTAAACGAAATAAAAGACGACGGAAAAGCAGTTATTTCATTATTAAAAGGCTACTCGGATGATTATAACGGGAAAAAAGCAGTTACCAAAAATTCAAAATGCGGATATATCAAAGCTTCTCAAAAAAAGCTTGAATGTGATTTCGGTTACGATTGCAAAAAAACAGCTTCAAAATATATAAAATGCGGAGATATTCTCTCAATAAAGCCTTTTAACGAAATTATCGGCGATGCTGTTTTCACCAATGCTCCGCATACAGTATTAAAAAACATCTTTTTTGAATGTATAAAAGATTACTACAACAAAAGAATAATATTTGCCTTTGTGCGTGAAGAAAAAAAAGGAGCTTATGCACTCGGAAAAGCGGTAAAATGCGATGAAGCTTACTTCCTTTGTTTTTCCGAAGAAGTAAAAGAAAGCTTTGCCTTTATAAAAAAAGAAGGCTCTTATATTTCTGATATCGAAACAGACAAAAATACCTTAGTTACCCAAAAAGATATTTCGTTTGCTTCACAGTATTTTCTTTCCTCAGGTGTCAATAGTGTTTGTGGTATTGCACTAAAAAAAGAAAATATCGGTAACGGAATTTTTAAGATAAAAAAAGAAACTATAAATGAAATTATAAAATTTATTAAGGAATAATTTTTTTGATATGGAAAACAAAAAAATACTTCTCGTAGGAATAAACGCCCGTTATTCACATATATCACTCGGAATTTATTCAATAAAAGCCTTTTTAGAAAAAAACGGTGTGAACTGCGATATAGCTGAATACACAATAAACGATGCCTACGAGCATACTTTTTATGATATTGTAAAGAAAAAACCTGATATTATCGGCTTTTCAACTTATATCTGGAATATAGCTCTTACCGAAAGATTAAGTGCTGATATAAAAATTGCACTTCCCGATGTAAAAATAGTTTACGGAGGTCCCGAAGCAGGCTACAGCAATAAACATTACAAAAATGCCGACAAAATAATATCCGGTGAAGGCGAAGCGGAATTTTATAAATATATAACGGGAAAGGATATCGAATTTTCCTTTTCCGACACTCCTTTTTGCTATTCAACACCGATTTTGCCGGGTAAGACATTTTATTATGAAAGCTCTCGCGGATGTCCTTACAGATGCAGCTATTGTATCTCATCTTTAGAAAAAGATTTAAAATATAAATCTCTTGATACGGTAAAAAAAGAGCTTATGTTTTTTATAAAAAACAAAGTGAAAAAGGTTAAGTTTATTGACAGAACCTTTAACTTAAGAAAAGATACAAATGAAATCTTTGAATTTTTAATAGAAAACGCAGATGAAACAGGCTTTCATTTTGAAATAAAACCGGAGCTTTTTGATGAAAAAAGCTTTGAAATTCTAAAAAAAGCTCCAAAAGGTCTTATTCAGTTTGAAGCGGGACTTCAGTCGCTTAATGAAAAAACACTTAAAGCGATAAATCGTAAAAACGATACTTCTCTTATTTTTTCAAATATGAAAAGGCTTCTTGAAAACAAAAACATTCATATACATATTGACCTTATTGCAGGTCTGCCGTATGAAGATATAGAAAGCTTTATTTCGGGCTTTAACCGCGTTTATTCTCTAAAGCCCGATATGCTTCAGCTCGGTTTTTTAAAAGTTTTGGGCGGAACGCAAATAGAAAAAGAAGCGAAAGAATACGAAATGGAATATTCACCTTATCCGCCGTATCAGATTATAAAAACAAACTGGCTGTCTGTAGGGGATATCATCCGCTTAAAATGTGCCGAAAACGGACTTGAAGAACTTTCAAACAAAGGCTTTTTTCCCCGTGCGCTCCCCTTTTTGTTTGAAAATAATGATGTTGAACCGTTTTACATATTTGAAAATTTCGGGAAGCTTATTGAAAATGAGCCACCACTTTCCCATCCTAAGCTCTTTATGAAATTTTATGAGTTTTATAAATCACTTAATTTAAAAGAAGCAAAGACTTTTCTTTCACTTCTTACCGATGATTTTAAAGAAAAAAATCCAAATAAACCTCTTTTTTATACAAATAAACAGGAATAATCAGTAAATTTTCAAAAATTTCTTGCAATATTTTAAATAATAATGTATAATAAAGGGTGGAAAAAATTTTTTTACCGAAAGGAATAAAAATATATGAAATTCAGAAACTATCTCAGCTTTATCCTGATATTTATTTTAATCGTTTGTCAGACTGCATTTGCGGCTCCCAAAGCAGATTTTAATATTTCTTCCGAATCTGCTGTACTTATTGATGCAAGCTCAGGTCAGACAATATTTTCAAAAAATCCGCAAAAGGTGCAATACCCTGCCGGACTTACAAAAATTATGGCAGCGCTTGTCATTATTGAAAACGGGAATTTAGATGACCTTGTTACTATTGAGCAGTCAGTTATAGATACCGTTGCAAACACCAATAATTTAGGGCTTGTTCCGGGAGAGGTTTTAACTGTAAGAGAGCTTCTTTACGGTATGATTCTCCAATCATACAACGACTGTGCAGTTTCAGCAGCCGCAAAGGTTTTTGAAAGCACAGATGAATTTATTAAAAAAATGAACGAAAAAGCAAAAGAGCTCGGTGCAACAAATACACACTTCTCAAATGTAACAGGAATTCATGATAAAGAAAACTATACAACTGCCGAAGACCTCGCACTCATTATGAACTATGCTGCAGGTGAGCCTGTGTTTATGGAAATTGCAGGTGCAAAAAGCTATGTTCTTCAGATGAATACCAAAGTTTTATATGAAAGAACCTTAGTGGCAAAATGTAATCTAATTTCAAGCTATGAGGGCATCACAAGCGGTCTTTACGGATTCACAGACCAGGGAAAATATACTGCAGTAGCAACAGCCGGAAGAAACGGTTTTAATGTAATATGCGTATCTATGAACTGCGAAAGCGAAGAAGAAAGACAAAATGATGTTAAAAAGCTTCTTAACTTTGCTTTTAACAATTATCATACAATCACGATTTCACCGGAAGATATTCACATTCAGCCTGCAAAATTAAAAGGCTTATTGGGAAAAACAGGTGAAGTTAATTTCACACTTCCTGAGGCTGTAATGATTACTGCTCCTGCAGGTGCAACAGCCGAAAATCTCACCTACACACCAAACATTAATAAAAGCTATAAAAAAGCAGATACTTATACTGCAACCGTAGGCGTTTCTTATGAAAACGAAAAAATAACAGACCTTCAGCTTACAGGTGTTGCAGTTAAGAAAATAACTTTCTATAATGTTATAAAAACTATTTTCACAATAATTCTGATACTTATCATTCTTTTTGTTGCACTTTGTGCGTACTATATCATAGATTCTGAAAGAAAGAAAAAGAAAAGACGACAGGATAAAATGAAAAGAACACTAAGAGTAAAAAAAGACATTTAGAAAATAAAAAAATAAATTAAATATAGTAATTGTATCTTTTTTAAAAAGAGCAAAAACGAAGGGAGAAACTAAATAATGATTCTTGCAATCGATATCGGCAACTCCAATATTGTAATCGGTGCTGTCGATAAAAATGATGTGCATTTTGTATCAAGGATGTCGACCGACAGGCGACAAACCGAAGATCAAATTGCTATTTCTTTTCTTGAAATTCTCACATTATACCGTATGGAGAAGGTGGAATTTGAGGGATGTATTATTTCAAGTGTTGTTCCGCAGCTTAACGCAGCATTCAAAGAGGCTGTAAAAAAAGCTGTCGGGATTGAGCCGATATTTGTCGGACCGGGAATAAAAACCGGACTCAAAATAAACACAAATAATCCATCACAGTTAGGATGCGACCTCGTAGTAGATAATGTTGCTGCAAAAGCGCTTTATAACACTGCGGTTATCGTTATAGATATGGGTACTGCAACCACAATAAGCGTAACTGATATTGACAATAACTTTATTGGCTGTGCAATTATGCCGGGAGTTACAATATCATTAAACGCACTTACAACAAATGCTTCACTTCTTCAGGGAATAAGTCTGGACAACCCTAAAAAAACAATCGAAACCAATACAACAGACTGTATGAAATCCGGAATTATTTACGGAAGTGCCTGTATGCTTGACGGAATGATTGACAGATTTATATCTGAACTTTCCGAAAAAGGCATAAAAAAAGAAGATATCTCAATTGTTGCAACAGGCGGACATTCAAAGTATATAATCCCCTACTGCAAACATAAAATCAATTACGAAAAAAATCTTTTACTAACAGGACTATATATAATTTGGGAAAATAATCAAAAAGAAAGGAAATAAAAAAATGAAAACTAATATATCAACTAAATCAATGGTGTTGGGTGCTATATTGACAGCACTCGTTGTAATATTACAGCTTATGGGTTCATTCATAAAACTCGGAATGTTCTCTGTTTCACTTGTTCTTATTCCGATTGTAATCGGTGCTGCGGCATGCGGCAAAAAAGTTGCAGCTTGGCTTGGCTTTGTATTTGGCGTTGTAGTTTTATTAAGCGGAGACGCCGCAGCGTTTTTAGCAGTTAATATACCGGGAACAATAATCACAGTTTTATTAAAAGGCACTTTATGCGGACTTTTCGCAGGAGTTGTTTTTGATATTTTTAAAAATAAAAACAAATATGCGGCAACAGTTGTTTCAGCAGCCGTATGCCCCATTGTAAATACAGGTGTTTTCCTTATCGGATGCCTCTTGTTTTTTATGCCTACCATTTCAGGCTGGGCTTTGGGTAGCGGATATGGTGAGAATGTGGGGAAATATATGATAGCAGTACTTGTAGGCTTTAATTTTGTTTTTGAGCTTATTTTTAACATCGTTTTAAGTCCTGTTATAGTAAGAATACTTTCTGCAAGAGAAGAAAAGTAAAAGAACGAAAAGAAAAAAGAAAAGAGAAAAAAATGAGTAAAATCCGTTTAGATAAATTTTTATCCGATTCAAGCACATATTCAAGAAAAGATGCAACCAGGCTTATAAGGCAAGGGAGCGTAAAGGTAAACGGAAAAACCGTTTGTGACGGTTCATTTAAAGTTGAAAAAAGCGATGAAATTATGCTTAACGGCGAAAAACTCAACTATAAAGAAAACTATTATATAATGATGAATAAGCCTGCCGGCTATTTAAGTGCAACTGAGGACAGATATCAGAAAACAGTTTTAGACCTGCTTTCCGACGATATTCCAAAATCAAAAATCTTTCCTGCCGGCAGACTTGATAAAGATACAGAGGGCTTTTTGTTTTTAACAACAGACGGTCCGCTTGCCCATCTGGTTACAGGGCCGAAAAACCATGTTTCAAAAAAATATTATGTAGAGCTTGACGGTGAATTAAAGGAAGAATTTATAGAAATTTTCAAAAACGGCATTGTTTTAAAAAACGGTGATGAAGACGAAAAATGTAAAACCGCAGACCTTGAAATTTTAACAAAGACCACCTGCTGTTTGACTATTACCGAAGGTAAATATCATCAGGTCAAGAGAATGTTTGAAACTTTAGGCAGAACTGTCATTTATTTAAAAAGGCTTTCTATCGGGAAAGTTGAGCTTGATAAAAGCTTAAATTTGGGTGAATACAGAGAAATGACCGAAGACGAGGTTTCCAGGATATGTTTGAAAAAATAAAAGAACAAAATAGTGCAAAAGCAATTCTTTTAAATGCAATCGAAACAAATAAAATAAACCATTGTTATATTTTTGCCGGAAATGAAGGCACAGGTCGTTTTCTTCTTGCAAGAGAATTTGCAAAAGCACTTGTTTGTGAAGAAAACCGGGGTTGCGATAAATGCACCTCTTGTAAACAGTTTTGTGATAATACTTCACCTGACTATAAAGTTATCGACCTACTCGAAGAAAAAGGCAAACAAAAAAAAGCAATAACAGTTGACCAGATGAGAGAGATTGCATCTGATATTTATATAAAACCTTCAATTTTCAAAAAGAAGATATACATTATAAAAAATGCAGACAAAATGAACCAGAACGCACAGAATGCAATATTAAAATCTCTTGAAGAACCGCCCTCATATGTTGTTTTTATTTTAATTGTGAATAATACTGACCTTCTTTTACCGACTATTATCTCAAGAGGTACAACAGTGAATTTCACTCCCCTTACTGAAAAAACAATAAAAGAAATTATAAAGGAAAGCTATGAAATTGAAATTTCCGATTCACTTCTCGCGCTATGTATGGGAAGCGTATCAGAAGCATATAAAATTTCGATTTCCGAGGAACACAAAATTATCAGGGACGAAATAATAAAAGCTACCTGCTCTTTTTTAAGAGAAAAAAGCATTGACGGACTTTTGAAGCTTTACGGACTGATGATAAAATACGAAAACGAAAAAGAGTTTGTTTTTAATGTTATAAACACCGTTTTTTCTGATATCATTAAGAAAAACGAAAAGCTTCCTGTAAAAAACACAGATGCAGATTATGAAAATATCGTTGTCCCTACAGGACAGCTTTATGATATAGCCACTATAACATTTGAGCTTATAAAAAGGCTTAATTCAAACATAAAATATAATTTAGCCGTACTTTCGTCGTTAAACGATATAAGAGCTATACTTTTAGGATAGAGAGGAATTTTTAAATTATGATGATAGAAGTTGTTAGCGTAAGATTTAAAAAGCAAGGCAAGGTTTATTACTTTTCGCCGGGCGAATTTAAAATTGAAAAAGATTCATGCGTAATCGTTGAAACTGCAAGAGGTCAGGAATACGGCTATGTCGTAAGAGGAAACTCTCATATTGACGAATCTGAAATTGTGCCGCCTTTAAAACCGGTTGTGCGTATTGCAACTCAGAAAGATGCTGAAACCTTGGAGGAAAACAAACAAAAAGAAAAAAAAGCATTTGAGATTGCACTTGAAAAAATAAAGGAACACGGTCTCGGAATGAATCTTATCGAGGTTGAATATACTTTTGACAGAAGTAAAATTCTTTTCTATTTTTCTGCTGACGGAAGAATTGATTTTCGTGAGCTTGTAAAAGACCTTGCGGCGATTTTCAGAACAAGAATCGAATTAAGACAAATCGGTGTGAGAGATGAAGCCAAAATGATGAAATGCTTCGGAACTTGCGGAAGACAGTGTTGCTGTTCGACATTTTTATCCGACTTCAA
>CAZZPN010000029.1:0-11048 GCA_964655495.1 uncultured Oscillospiraceae bacterium | reverse complement strand
GTGTGTCAAGCGTTTTTATGATATATTTTTCGTTCGGAAGGCTTGGTGTTCCACCCCCGAAAAACACTGCATCCGCTTTGATTTTTCCGTATTTTTTATATGATTTTATTTCTTCATAAAGCCTGTTAAAATAGTTTTCCTGTAACTCCTCTGTGCAAACGGAATAAAAGTCGCAGTAGTTGCATTTTAATTTACAAAAAGGAATATGAACATATATACCCGTCATCACAGCTTTAATACCGCCATAAATGCTTCCTGCGGAACTTCTACACTGCCCACCTGACGCATTCTCTTTTTACCTTCCTTCTGTTTTTCAAGAAGCTTTTTCTTTCTTGTTATATCACCGCCGTAGCATTTTGCCAATACATCTTTTCGCATTGCTTTAACGGTTTCTCTTGCGATAATTTTGTTTCCGCCAGCCGCCTGAATAGGAATTTCAAAA
Source organism: uncultured Oscillospiraceae bacterium (assembly GCA_964655495.1). Lineage (GTDB taxonomy): Bacteria > Bacillota > Clostridia > UMGS1840 > UMGS1840 > UMGS1840. The sequence continues at coordinate 10,606 of CAZZPN010000029.1, read as the reverse complement.
AGCTGTCTCGGGATAACATCCTTTAATTTTTCCGCAATTCTTCTGCCTCTTGCATAAGCTTTATCCGAATGAACGATAAACGAAAGCGCATCGACAATATCGCCGTTTAACAAAATATCAAGCTTAACAAGCTTAGACATCTTATATTCGCTAAGCTCATAATCAAGTGAAGCATAGCCTCTTGTTCTTGATTTCAAATCATCAAAAAAGTCGTAAATTATCTCATTAAGAGGCATATCATAATGCAATGTCACTCTCGTTGCATCTAAATATTGCATATCAATAAATGTGCCTCGTCTTTCCTGACAAAGCTCCATAATATTGCCCACATATTCCGACGGAGTCATAATATCCGCCTTAACATAAGGCTCCCACATAGCGTCAATCTGTGTCGGGTCAGGAAGATTTGCAGGGTTATCAAGGTCAATTTCCTCACCGTCTGTTTTTCTTATTTTATAGATAACGCTCGGCGCTGTTGTGATAAGGTCTAAATTAAACTCTCTCTCTAATCTTTCCTGGATAATTTCCAAATGCAAAAGTCCTAAGAATCCGCAACGAAAACCAAAGCCTAAAGCCGCTGATGTTTCAGGCTGGAATGTGAGCGCCGCATCGTTAAGCTGTAATTTTAAAAGTGATTCCTTGAGGTCGTCATATCTTGCACCGTCAACAGGATAAATTCCGCAGAAAACCATAGGCTGAACAGGCTTATAGCCCGGAAGCGCTTCTTTTGCAGGATTTTCTTTTAAAGTAACGGTATCGCCGACCATAGTATCTCTCAAGTTTTTGATTGAAGCTGTAACATAACCAACCTCACCTGCCATAAGGCATTGGGAAGGTGCCATACCAAGTGCGTTTAAATAGCCTACCTCAACAACCTCAAACTCCTTGTTGTTTGACATCATTTTCATAACATCGCCGACTTTTATTTTTCCGTCAATAACTCTTATATAAATAATAACTCCCTTATACGCATCGTAGTACGAGTCAAAAATAAGTGCTTTTAACGGTGCATCTTCATCACCCGAAGGCGCAGGAATATTGTTAACAACCGCCTCAAGCACATCCTCAATATTTGTACCGTTTTTAGCTGAAATAAGCGGTGCTTCATCGGCAGGAATACAAATTATATCCTCGATTTCCTTTTTAACCTCATCAGGTCTTGCACTCGGCAGGTCTATTTTATTTATAACGGGAAGAATTTCAAGGTCATTATCAACGGCAAGGTAAGCGTTAGCCAAGGTCTGCGCCTCAATGCCCTGTGCAGCATCAACTATAAGAATCGCACCCTCACACGCATGCAAACTTCTTGATACCTCGTAGTTAAAGTCAACATGTCCGGGGGTATCAATCAGATTGAAAATATATTCTTCGTTATTTTTAGCTTTATAAATAAGTCTTACGGCACGAGCCTTTATCGTTATACCACGCTCTTTTTCAAGCTCCATATTGTCAAGCAGCTGTTCTTCCATTTCTCTTTCGCTTACAACACCCGTTTTCTCGAGCAATCTGTCTGCCAGAGTGGATTTTCCGTGATCAATATGTGCAATAATCGAAAAATTTCTTATATAATCCTGTCTTGCCATGTGTCCTCTCCTGTTCTGTCTGTCGTCTCGTTTTTAATCTACTTATACAATTATATATTATAACACAAATTTCCCTGTTTGTAAATATTTTTTAGGGTTTTATTTAGTTTTTTTTAGTTTTTTAAGTTGGGTTTTTCCGGTAAAATAAATGAGTGTCTTTCGCGGGATAAATCGAGAGAAAAAAACTGCGAGCTTAACTGAAAGTCCCGGCAAAATAACTGTCTTTTTCTTAAAAAGCTTGTTTATTGCATATTCTGCCACTTTTTCAGGGTTAGCCCCCTTTAAAGATGACGATGCATTTGCAACGGAGTCAAACTCTGTTTTAACAGGCCCCGGGCATAAAACACCAACATATACATTCGATTTTTTTGCTCTTAATTCAGAAGCTATCCCTTCTGTAAGCGTCTTTACATAAGCCTTTGTTGCATAATATGCTGAAAAATACGGACTTGCAAAAAAAGATGCTATTGATGCAACATTTAAAATATAGCCGTAATCTTTTTTTATAAATTCTCCTAAAAAAAGCTTTGTAAGAATATGAACGGCTTTTATATTTGTTTCTATCATATTAATTTCGTCACTTATATCAATATCGCAAAACTCGCCTAATTTTCCAAATCCTGCATTGTTTATAACAAGCGCTATATTTTCATTCTTCACCTTTTCAAAAAGAGAAAAAATTTCCGTTTCTTTTGATAAGTCTGCCTTTATGATGATTGTCTTTTCCCCGAAAATTCTCTTTAATTCTTCTAATTTTTCACTTCTTCGTGCAACTAAAATAAGCTCATACCCTTTTTTGTGAAGAATATAAGCCATTTCTTTACCTATTCCCGATGACGCCCCTGTTATAAGTGCCTTCATAAGAATTTTTTCCTTTTACTTTATTTATGGTAATTTTCATTACCGAGAATTTTAAAGCCTCTGTAAATCTGCTCTGTTAAAATAAGTCGTGCTAAGTTATGCGGAAATGTCATTTCGGAAAGCGAAATACGGTGCTGACAGTTATCAATCACTTTTTTTGCAATCCCGTGTGAGCTTCCGATAATAAAGCATAAACCTCCGTTTATTTTATTTTTTTCAATAAAATCTGCGAATTTCTCCGATGAAAAGCTTTTTCCGTCAATAGTGAGAGCAACATTCACCATATTGGTGGGCATATTTTTTAAAATAAGACTTCCCTCTTTATCTAAAACTGCGTCTATTTCCTTTTGTGAGGGGTTATCACTTAAAGATAAATCCTGAATTTGACATACTGATAAATCGGTATATTTCAAAAGCCTTTTTTCGTATTCCGATATTATCTCTTTTGTTGCTTTTTCTTTTAATTTTCCAACCGTTATGATTTTTGTTTTTACCATCAGATAACAACAACCTTTCCAAGCTCACCTCTCGGAGAAACCCAAAGCTCGACATCCTTATCGGGAACTATCCCGTTATTTACAAGCACTTCTTTAACGGTCTCATACGCTAACTCTGCTGTATTCGCTTCACCGCTTAAATGCCCCAAAACAATCCTCTTTACGCCCTCTTTAACAAGAAAAACAGAGAATTTTCCGCAGTTTTCGTTTGAAAGATGTCCCCCGTCGCTTAAAATTCTTCTTTTTAAGTCCATCGTATAGCTGCAGTTTTCCAAGCTCCATACATCGTGGTTACTTTCTATAAAAACAAGGTCTTTTCCTTTTACATCTTCATATAAATTTCTTCTTAAAAAACCGATATCGGTAAGGATTGAAATGCTTTTTTCTTTTGATATAAGGTTATAGCCAACAGTTCCTTCGGCATCGTGAGGCACTGAAAATGATGAAACTATAAAATCGCCGAAATTTATTTCTTCCTTTTCGTCTATCTGAAAAACTCTGTCCTGGTATGATGAAAGCGCTTCACTCATTTTTTCGTTTCTCATAAAAAGCTCGTTTAAAGTGCCGTAGGTCGCACAGACTTTTGCTTTTGTGTTTTTTAAAAGCATCGGTAATGCGCTTGTATGGTCAGTGTGAAAATGAGAAATAAAAATCGCATCAATATCGCAGATTTCCTCTCCTATCAAAGAAAGGTTTTCCTTTATTTTTTTGTAGCTGCAGCCGCAGTCAAACAAAATTTTATTACCCTTATATGAAACAAATATAGAGTTTCCGTTGCTGCCCGAAAAAAGCGGGCAAAATTTTAAATCTGCCATTTCTTACCTTTCATTAAAACCTAAAAATTAAAAATCTTCTTTTCTTATTTTTCCGCCTAAAGCCGTAATTTTTTCGACTACCTTTTCGTAGCCTCTTTCGATATGGTATATATCGTAAATCTCTGTTTTGCCTTCTGCCATAAGTCCTGCAATAAGCATAGCAGCGCCTGCTCTTAAATCACACGCATTAAGCGGTGCTGCAACAAGCTTTTCAACGCCCTCGATAAACGCCATATTACCATTTGTATTTATATTTGCGCCCATTTTTTTGAGTTCTTCTGTAAACTTAAATCTCGAATCCCACACAGTTTCCGTAACGGTGCTTGTACCGCTTGATACAGTTAAAAGAGTGAGAATTATAGGCTGCATATCTGTCGGAAATCCGGGATACGGCATAGTTTTAACAACTGCGTTTTTATATCTTTCTTTTTTATTATAAATTCTGATAGCATCGTCAAATTCTTCTACACCGACACCGATTTCATTCAACTTTGCGCTCATAGATTCCATATGACGAGGAATAACATTTTTAACAAGCACATCACCGTGAGTTGCTGCCGCCATAGCCATATATGTACCTGCTTCAATCTGGTCAGGAATAATCGAATATGCAGTTCCTGAAAGCCTTACAACGCCTGTTACTTTTATCGTATCTGTACCTGCGCCTTTGATTTTTGCGCCCATTGAGTTTAAGAAGTTTGCAATATCAACGATATGAGGCTCTTTTGCCGCATTTTCGATTACTGTGTTTCCGCTTGCTCTACACGCACAAAGCATAGCGTTTATTGTAGCACCAACGGAAATCATATCAAGATAAATTGATGCTCCGCACAAATCATCAGCAGTTGCAATTACTGCACCGCCTACAATTTTTGTTTCAGCACCAAGCGCTTCAAAAGCCTTTATATGCTGGTCAATCGGTCTTTTCCCTAAGTTACAGCCACCCGGCAAAGCAACCTTTGCACTATGGTATTTCCCCAAAAGCGCACCAATAAAATAGTATGACGCTCTCATTTTTGATGAAAGCTCATAAGGTATCTCGGTTGACTTTATGGTCGTTCCGTCAATATAAAGAACTCCCGGCTCCTTATAATAAACCTCAGCACCAAGCTTATCTAAAATTTTTATCATAACTCTGACATCGGAAATGTCAGGAACATTTTCCAAAACACACGGAGCATCTGACAAAAGTGCCGCAGGAATCATCGCAACTGCAACATTTTTCGCACCGCTTATCGTAACCTCACCTTTTAAAGGAGTTCCGCCTGTTATAACATATCTTTTCAATAAAAGCACATCCTTTTTTATATTTATTTCAATATTGGGTATATAAATGCTAAAAAATCAGTAATTTTGCGTTTTTTTAAAAAACACAATAACACACGCTATATTATAACATATAACTTTGAAAAAATAAAGTCTTTTTTGAAAATATTTTATTTTTTTATTTTTTTGTTTTAATTATTTTTAAATGCAAGAAAAAATCCCCGATTTATTCAATCGGGGACTGTGTTATTCTAAAACATCTTCTCTCTTCATCTTCTGCTGTTTCAATTTCAGCTTTCTTTTGCTTTATTAAGCGCAACTATTCTGTAATAGAGCTGCTTCAGCTGTGTTCTTTTTAAGGCATCACGAAGCTCAAATTCAGGCTGATAGGAATTAAATACCACAGAATATGTGTATTCGCTCATTTTATCTCCAAGCTCATATATTTTTTCATAAAGCTCATTTGCTCTTTTATCACCGGTATAAAGTGCATCGTGATAATCTGCAATAAGAGTTGTAAGTAAAAACGCATCAAGCCCGTATTTTATTCCTCTTATATCCTCGTTTAATTTATTTAAAAGCTGTGAGCCTATAAGGTTTTTCGCCGCCTCACCGGGATTTCTTGCCGAAGATGTAACAGCAAAATTGTCATAAGGAATTTCTTCAAGCACCTTTTTCTTTACGGCTTTTATTTTTAACAAAGCTTCTTCAAGTAAAGAAACCGATTTGTAACCTTCAAACGCTACTTTCCCTTTAAGATGGTCATCGCAGTCAATGGGCTCTTTTGGTATTTTACCATCCCAATCCATAAGATACGAAAGAACACTTCCCGAAAACCACGCACGCCACGAGGCAATAAGCTCGGTTGCTTTTTCGATTTTTCTATAAATATCTTCCATATCCTCTGCATAAACACCGTACATATCCGAAAAATATTTCTTTATGAGCGCTTTTTCGTCGCAATCGGGATTACGGCTTACAACTGCCATAAGATAGTGATTTATTGCACGAACTCCCCACTCTTTTATAAAAAGGTGCATATACATAATTGATTTTGCACCGCTTTTTATGTAGTGCCTTACATCGTGAACGATTTTATCCGTGTACAAAGCAGGTAAATCCTCATATTTTGACACATTGTAATACTCATTTATTGAAATATCAAGGCCTGTTTTTATCCAGTCGTGTAAACATTTTTCATAATAGCTGTTTCTCGAACATTCTTCATCAATATAATGCTGATAACATCTTAAAATCGGGCAGAAAAGTCCTCTGTCTCCCGCTTCGATAAGATTTTTCGGAACAGGCTTTTCGGGTGGCTCCATAGTATTTGTACCCTCATAAATACAAAAAGAAAGCTTCACATTTTTTCTTAAATTCCCTTTTTTTATTTCCTCGTTCATCTTTTCTCTGATATGAGATAAAAACTTTAAATTCTGGTCGCTTCCGTTACCAAGCTTTCTGCAGCTTTCACAGTTACAGCTTTTTCCCCAGGTATCAAAGCCGTCAAGAGATATCATTTCTTCATTTTTCCAGTCTGTATTGAGCTTTTCTATAACAGTTTCGGAAAGTCTGTCAAGAAGCTCATTATTTGAAACGCAGAACTGAACTGAAGTGGCATTCTCGGGAGTTATTTCTTCATCTCTTTTTCCGTACCAATCAAAGTGGGTATCAATATAATATTTTCCGTCAGCTTCAATATTAAGCGGGTTCAATATCTTTTCAAAGATATGACCACCCGTTTCAAACTGCATACACAGCTTTTCCTGCATTTTTTTACAGTGGGCATGACACGCGTGAAGATTAAGTCTGTTTCTCGCCATCCACAAAACAAAGCTCTGTGATTCATTCTGCAAATCTTCAAAATGAAAGCCTCTGCCTTTTTCCATTTCATATTTATAATACTTTTCTTCAGGGAAAATAAAATCTGCACCGACGGGGATATAACAAAATTCGGGTGAATACCATCTTACCCCTTGAATCTCCAAAAGCTCATAAGCGCTGTAAAGCACTCCCCTTCGCCCCATACCTTTTAAAATAATGTCGTCATTTTTTCTTATAATCTCAAATTCTTCGGAATCATTATTCTCGAATTCAAAAATGATGTTTGTTCCCTCTTTTTTCTCATCGGAAACAGTTACGCTATGACCAATTCTTTCAAGATGTGAACAAAGCTCATCACACGAAAAAGAAAGAGTGCAACGCATAGCGTTTTCTTTATCGTTCTCAAAGTCAATTGCATTTTCTTCATACGCCCATCTTTTATAGTATCTGTCCGCCTCTTTATACGGCAACATAATATTTATATTCATTTTTTGATACCTCGTTTTATTATTTCTTGTATTTTAACCCAAAAAGAAGAATTTGTCAATATAAAATGTATTTTTTCAATTTACACTTGACTTTCTTAAAAAAATAATATATTATAAGTGTTGAAAAAAGGAGGACTTAGAAAAAAATGCTTAATCATCTTACAAATATAATGGAAAAAATAGATTTCCCAAAAGACGCACAAAGCTTTTTTATTGAGCTTTATCTTAAGCTTTCGCCCGAAGATTTAGTAACCTTTGGAGTTTTGAAAAACAGATTTTTTATGTACGATAAAACCACAAAGACACCCGAAGAAGTTTCAAATGAGGTACAGCTCAAATTAAAGGAAATTGCAGATAAACTTGGAATTTCTTCATACAGTATGGATATGCTTTTTTTACTTTACTGCACAGAAGAACTTATGAGAAATTATGAGAAAAAAGGCATCCCTCTCCCATATTTTTATGAGCTTATGATGGATTTAACATATAAGCTTCACGAATGTAAGAATGTACATAATATCTATGGCTTGTTCACATTCTTCTGGTTTCAGAGGCATTATTTGATGGAGCTTTTTTCTCTCGGAAGATTTCAGTTTGAAAGAGCAGCTTTTGAGGGCGAGAATTACACTTGTGGAGATATAACCATAAATAAGGGCGATACCGTTTTTAGCTTTCACATTCCATCATCAGGTGCAATGACAAAAGAAATGAGATTTGACTCCTACAAAAGAGCTTTTGAATTTTTTAAAGACCACGATAAAAAATATATTCCTATCGTCTGCAACTCTTGGCTCTTATATCCAAATAACAAGGAATTTTATCCGCCAAACTCAAATCTTATGGACTTTGTGAACGATTTTGATATTCTTTACGGCTATGAGCACGAGAGTATATTCCCTGATTCCTGGAGAATTTTTTCTATGGATTTTAACGGCGACACAAGCGTATTGCCAAAAGAAACAACCTTACAGAAGAATATCGCAAAATATCTTGATACAGGCAGAAAAATCGGAAACGGATACGGAATAATTCTTTTTGACGGAGAGAAGATTATTAATAAGTAACATAATATGAGCTGTGATAAAAATTTATCACAGCTCATATTAAATTTCATCAATATTCTTAAAGCCATATCCCATACTTTCCCATTTTGTAAGAAGCTCATCTAAAATATTTGCATTTGTTTCGGAGGTGTTATGCAAAAGAACAATACTTCCGGGGTGTATTCTGGGAATAAGCTTCGAGAAGGCTTCTTCTTTTGAAGGTTGTTTATCCTTATACCAATCAACATAAGCCAGGCTCCAGAAGAATGTTTTATAACCTGCTTCATTTGCCATTTTCAAATTTTCTTCGCTGAATTTTCCTTGAGGCGGGCGGTAAAACTTCAGCATTTTTTTGCCCGTTATTTTTTCGTATTCCGCTTCAACTTGCTCCAGCTCCTCTAAAAATTTTTCCTTTGTTTTTATTTCCGACATATCAGGGTGCGAATATGTATGGTTTGCAACAATATGTCCTTCATTTTCCATTCGTTTTACAATTTCGGGAGCTGATGTAAGATAGTTTCCCACCACAAAAAAAGTTGCTTTTACATTATGTTTTTTTAAAGCATCAAGAATTTTTGGTGTATAGCCTGCTTCATATCCGCAATCAAATGTAAGATAAATCACTTTCTCGTCTTTTGCTTCAGTATCGCCCACAAAATAAGCATTATTTTTCTTTAAATTTTCTCTGCTCTCATTTCCTATTGGCGTTTCGCCTTCTTTTTGGTAGCTCAGTCCCCAATCTGTTTTCTTTGCAAAAGTAAACACACTCACCGGTTTTATAAATAACACTCCCGAAATAACGGCAACTAAAAGTGCTATTCCCAAAAATTTAAAAATCTGCTTTTTTGTTATGACATACATTTTTCTTTCTCCTTTTCTTTTTTAATTTCCTTATTTGCTCTATTCAATTAATATTTAAAAGTGTGTAAAAAAATTACAAAATTGTAGCATTTTTGTTTTAATAAAATAAAATGATAGTGAAACGAGAAAGACTGGAGAAAAAGAAAAATGGATAAAAATATATCTCTTTCCATGCTTTGTCCGGGTGAAAAAGCAGTCATTAAAGGGATTTCGCCCTCTCTTTTTATAAGAAGACGGCTTCTGGACATAGGCTTTGTGAAAGGAATGACAATAGAATGTCTGCAAAAAAGTATGCTTGGTAATCCTGTCAGTTATTTTATAAATCGGACTGTGATTGCCTTAAGGCTTGAAGATGCAGACAAAATTTTTATAGATAAAAAAGAGGAGTGATATATTTGGGACTTACTAAAAACTCCATGCAAAAAGGTGCTTCTGAGGATATCACCTTAACAAAAAACGACAGAGAAAACTGTATAATAATTTCACTTGCGGGAAACCCCAATGTTGGAAAAAGCAGTGTGTTTAACGAAATTACAGGTCTTAATCAGCACACGGGAAACTGGGCAGGAAAAACTGTTGCCAATATGAAGGGCTATTGTACATATAACGAAAAAAAATATGTACTTGTAGATTTGCCCGGAACATATTCTTTAAATCCCACCTCAAAAGAAGAAGAAATAGCGCGCGACTTTATTATTTTTGAAAATGCAAAAAATGTGGTTGCAGTATGCGACGCAACTTCACTTGAAAGAAGTCTCAATCTTGTATTGCAGCTTCAAAAAATAACATCTGATATTACAGTGTGCATAAATCTCATTGACGAAGCCGAGAAAAAAGGGATAAAAATAGATTTGAAAAATCTCTCAAAAAAGCTTGGACTTAAAGTAGTTGAGGTGTGTGCAAAAAAGCATTTTGGCATGGAAAACCTTTTAAAAGCCGTCGGAAACAAAGAAAAAAGCGATTTTACAGTAAATATTTTTTATTCCGACGAAGAAGAAAAAGCTTTATTTGAGCTTACAAACTATCTTAATAAAAAGATAAATACAGACATAAACACAAGATGGATATCGGAAAAGCTGCTTGAGAATGACGAAAAAACCATAAAAAAGCTTTCCGAAAAAATCGGATATGATATAAAAAGCGATATCATAATTAGAGATATACTTACCTCGCACAATATTAACTCTCAAAAATTCAGGGATATTGTATCGGAAAAAACGGTGAAGAAAGCGAAGGAAATCGCAGATGATGTAATTTCTTTTGAAAAAAACAAAAAAGATGAACGGGACAGACGGGCAGATAAAATGATAAACAGCAGAATTTTCGGAATACCTCTTATGCTGCTTCTTCTATTCTTTATTTTCTGGA
>CAZZPN010000028.1:0-11069 GCA_964655495.1 uncultured Oscillospiraceae bacterium | reverse complement strand
GGTTGAATTTACTAAAGAAGACTCAGGGAATGTTAATTTTCCGGTAAAATATTGTGCTTATCCCGGAGAAACACCGATTTTTTCGGGTGGTACAAGAATTTTGGGAGAAGAGTTTTCTAAAGTAACAGCTTCTGAAATTTTAAATCTTTTTTCGGAAGCTGTTCAAAACAATATATTTCAAATAAATATAAAAAATTTTTTTGAAGATTTAAAAAAGGATACTGATTCGGGAGAACTGCATCTCCCGGATTGGTACCCTTATGCTTTTGATGTAATCAGCGGTAACTACGGAAGCTATGAGGATTACAAAAAACTGTTTATAAAGGAAGACGGCTCTTATGATATGGAAGCATACAACGCATATATGAAAGCTGTCGATGCCGAAGGGAAAATCGGAATAATTAAAAATTCGATTTTTTCAATAGGAAATAACCCGGCATTGTGGTCAGCAAGATATCCAAATAAAGAAGTTTACGATGGTGCAACACCTGAAAATCCTTATCCTGTTTTTTTAAAAATTTCTTCTGTAACCTCAAACAGCGACAAAAGTGTAAATAGAGTTTATGCAGATGAAAGAATTTCAAAATATGCACAGAGAGATGATGTCTGGCTTGAGCATTATTCAACTGTTTACTATCACGATAGGCTTAAAATTAATAATATTGACAGCGAAAACAAGATTTTGAAAACTTCTGTAGCTCCTTCGTATTCTGTACAGGAAAATGCTGATTTCTTTATTTTTAATATCCTTGAAGAGCTTGATGCTCCGGGAGAAATGTATATTGATAAAAAAAGCGGAATGATGTATGTTTATCCAAATGGTGACCTTGAAAATTCATATATGAATATATCTGTTTTTTCAGAGGATTACATGATAAAAGCACAAAACGCCTCCTTCATTGAATTTAACGGATTAATATTTGAAAATACACAGGGAAGTGCTATTAGTATTTCTGGCGGTGAGAGCGTAGTTATTAACTGTTGTGATTTTTATAATATCGGAAATACAGCGGTTTATCTTGGGGACAGCAGTATGGTCGGATATTGGCATTTTCCTAATGAAATTATAGATAAAAACGGCAATGTAGGCGACAGAGATGCTGCTATTAATAGGTATTATAATAATTATATCGGTAATGATAAATCAATTAATGTACTTGGAAAAAATCATCAATTAATTTCTTCCGTTATAAAAAATACAGGACTAAGTTCTGTTAATGTAACAGGCGGAAACGCATGGAGAGATGAAGAATGTGGATATGTTATAAAAAACTGTGATATATCATATCCCGCCCTTTATAAATCCACCTACGAAAGTGCAGTGAATTTAAATAATGTTTATGGAGTGAAAATTTTAAACAATAATTTTTCACATTCTCCCGGTCAATTAATATACGGAACTATTATTAAAGGGGAAGTAGGTGGGAACAGATTTTATGATGCACTCAACAGTATGAGTGATAATGCAATGATTTATTTAAATTATACTGTTATGGGGCTTGATATAGATATTCACGATAATTTTATTTCTCAGATACCTTATGAAAGAAATTTGAACGGGCGTACTCAGAGATTTGGGATATACTGTGATAACGGAGTAGTTTCTGGGTTAAAAATCAGGAATAATATTTTCAAGGATTTGCCTTCTGCCATGCAAAAGCCTGTTATTAATTCCGATGTTACAGGAAATATATTTATAAATTGCGGAGATATCCATTCTGTGTACGGGGTGAGTATGACATCATCAAATCAACATTTTATGTATCCCGCAACAAGTACAGAGAATTTTTATATAAATAGCGAAAATGCTCTTCTAACAGAAAATCTTCCGGCAAAAAAAAGGGAATGGTATAATATTCTTACTATTTTACCGGTATTTGGAAGTGGTGAAATCGGAGAAAAATATACAGTCTTGTGGCAAAAAAAATTCCCTTTGGTTATGCAATGCTTGGATATAGTAGAATCTCAGGAGCATAAGGGTAGTTTTTTTGTTAATATAAGAGATAATCTCATTTATAACAGTGGAGAAGGGCAGTACATATCAAACGGTTTTAAATTTGAAGGTATTGAACAGTATCAACCATCCGGCTGTGTTATTGATAACAATATATACACGAATTCTAAGGATTGCTTTAAGGATTACGATAGCGGAATTTATGAGCTTAAAGAAAGCTATGCCCATGAAAATGGACTCCCGATTTTTAGTCAGACTTCTATGGGGGGGAGTACAGATAAAAGCGGAAGTGCATTATATAAAAGCTTAGTTACCGATAAAGAATTATTATTTAAAATCAACAGTATTTTCGATGTTGTTTCTTTTGATGATGAATATTTATATTCGGACGGAGATTATAGAATAGAAAAAATAATAGGCTCAAAAAACGAAATATCTGTTTTGTTTGATGAAGATGTAAAAAAAGCGGTTATAGATATTTATGAGGTTGATAGATTTAATCTTGAAAAAATCCCCATGAAAGGTGTAATTTACGAAGAAAACAGAGTAAAAACAGAATTAACACAAAGTCTTGAATTTGATAAGAAATATCAATATATCATTAGATGTGGTGAAAACCTTGAGTGTAAATTTTCGGGATATTTTACTTATGAGATATTAAATGAATTTGATAAAATTGAGAATTCTGTACCTGTAAGTTTGGAAGATGAGAGAGATTTTTTTGAAAAATATTGTGATTACACAGTTGAATTTTCTTGTAACTGTATCGAAGATGATATATCGGTAAGCTTTTATTCAGATGACAATTACAGTGAGAAATGGAATTATCATAATTCTGTGGGAAGAACAATTTCTTCTGATGCTGATTCATGGAGTTACTGTGATAATTCAACTTATTTGAATAATATTGTTAGCTTAAACGCATCAAAAATAAGCGGAGAGAAAAATTTTATAAATGAAGCTGATTTTAGGGTAAGTGCTTCTAATCTTGGTAAGGACCTTACTTTGAAGATATATGATATGAACGGAAACGAGAAAATGCATGCAGCTGCAGTTCTTCCGCTTTCAAATGAAAAGCTGAAATACAGCTTTGGTACATTTTCAGTATCGTCTGATTCAGAAATTAATGTAAGCGATGTCATCTGTTACAAGCTAAAGGTTTATGAAGACAGTGTAACACAAATAAATATTGTAAATCTTGATTTTGAAAAAAATGCGGATACAATAGCTACTGTCAACAAAGAAAAGAAAACTGTTAATCTATACGATATAAATAATAATGCTTTAAAAACTTTTGCAACAGATTATGCAGATATTGACAGAAGCACATGGTTTAACGGACTTGAAGCTACAAAATTCAATATGTATTTCAGCGGATTGAAATCTTCTTTCTTTCCGATTGATAAAAAAGTACCCTTTAAAAGAATATACAGGGTTGATGATGGTGATAAGAGTAAACTTGTTGTCAGTACAGATGAGATTTATGAAACGGATTTCTATTATCCTGGCTATGCTTCAAAGGTAAATGATGCTTTTATTTTATACAATTCAGACGAGGAAGATAAAAACACCCCCGCTCTTACGGTTTCCTTAAAAGAAAAGAAAACTTCTTTTGTGAGATTTGCTGCACAGACAAATACATCAGTTTTAAATGTATGTATAAAATATACAGACGGAACAGATTCGCAGCATCAAATTACGACAGATCGTGGTGGTAACATGGTTTATGATGGATATTCATATAATTACCATAAATATTTTTCTTTAAAAAATGAGCCGGTTACAGCAGGGATAATAGGGCAATATTCTCAGGCACAAGGCACGGCACTCTATCCTTACGATTATTATTCAAAAATCAGTAGTACAAATGCTGATTATTGTGCTACAAAAGACTTTGAAAATACAGCAGCTTCGGATGTGAGAATTTCTGAGGGCGGTATAAGATATTATAATCCCAGACTTTTTCTCTTTGAGGTAAAGATTAGTGAGGAAAAAATTCCTGAAAGCTTTACAATATCTGTGAATAACAAATCGCCTACAGTAATTTATTCTGTATCACAAGGGATTATTGAAGAAGAAAAATACATAATAGGTGAGTTTGAACTGGTAGCTGATAAAGCAGTTATAAAAATAAATGAGGAAAATATACCTCATATAGACTATACACCATATTTTGCACTTTATTCTAATGATAACAGACTTATAGGAATATCCTCGGAAATTTCGGACGGCTATATGGAGATTTCGGATTTTGATAAAGAAAGATTTTCGTATGCAAAATTATTTCTGTGGAAGAAAGATGGTTCTTTGGAACCTCTTGAAACTCCTGTATGTATAAAATAGCTTGATACAGAACTTTGTGCTGATTGTAGTATGCTTAAAAGTGATGGCGAAAATTTAATAGTGAAAAAATCTGCATAAAACCTAAATTTTAAGTTTTACAATCGGTTAAAATACTAAAATAAAGGAGTAAAAGAAAAATGAAGAAACTTACAATCGCACTTATCGGTGCAGGCGGACGAGGAAAAAATTACACAGATGTCGCGCTTCGTTATCCCGAAAAATATCAGCTCGTTGCTGTTGCAGAGCCTGTAAAAGAAAAAAGAGATTATATGAAAGAACATCATAATATTCCCGAAGAAAACTGTTTTAAAAGCTGGGAAGAAATGTTACAGTGTCCGAAAATGGCTGATATACTTTTGATTTGCACACAGGATAAGGATCATTATGCTCCTGCGATGGCGGCAATCAGACAAAAATATGATTTACTCTTGGAAAAACCAGTAACACCATTTCCTGAACAATGTATGGAAATTGCTCAGGAAGCTCAAAAATATGGTGTTAAGGTTGTAGTTTGCCATGTTTTGAGATATACGAAATTTTACAAAAAAATGAAAGAATGTATTGACAATGGACTTTTAGGCGAAATTATGAATATAACTCATACTGAGGGAGTTGGAAATATTCATTACAGCCACAGCTTTGCAAGAGGTCCCTGGAGAAGAAAAGATGAGTCTACACCTATGATTCTTGCAAAATCCTGCCATGATGCCGACTTATTGCAATGGCTTATAGGAGAACCTTGTACGAAGGTACAGTCTTATGGAAAGCTTTCGCATTTTTGCAAAGAAAACGCACCAAAGAATGCTCCAGATTACTGTATGGACGGATGCCCGCATAAAGATGAATGTTTCTATTATTCTCCTGAGCTTTATAAAATTGAAAACTGGGCAGGCTGCCTCAGACATGTTGTAGCAAATAAATTTGAACCGACGGACGAAGAAGTAAATAAAGCACTTGAAAAAGGTCAGTACGGCAGATGTGTTTATAAATGTGACAACGATGTTGTTGACCACCAGGTTGTAAATATGCAGTTTGGAAAAGATAAATATGTGTGCTTTACAATGTCTGCATTCAACAAAGGCGGAAGAACAACAACAATAATGGGCACAAAAGGCGAGCTTAATGCTAATATGGAGGACTGCTCCATGAAGCTTTATGATTTTAAAACAGAGAAAACAATAACAGTTATGGAAGCTGATGACAGCTTTGACGACACAATAAACGGCGGACATGGTGGCGGAGATGAGGGAATTATGATTGATTTGTACGAATACATAGCAAATAACAACCCATCAAATTCTATTTCAGATATTTCCGTATCGTGCAGAAATCATCTTATCTGCTTTGCTGCTGAAGATGCAAGAATTGAAGGCAATGTGGTGGATATGGAAGAATATGAAAAAAGCTTTTTTAAACCCTTTTTTTAAACCAAGATAATGTTATAATAAAAGCAGTACAACGATATAAAATTATTTTAAAAAATAAAAAAAGAAAGGAACAATAATGATGAAAACTTTAAAAAGAATTTCAGCGTTTTTTCTTGCAATAATGCTTATTTTTACAATGAATATTGCAGTTTTTGCAGAAGAAACCACAGAGGACTTATATGAGGTAAAATTAAGTCCCGAAAACTATGCCGGTATATTTTTTAATGTAACGGCTAAGCATCACGAAAACAGTAGGGCAATAGAAGCGTATTATAACACGCGTTATCCTACGAATGATTATCTGTATGCCGAGCATTTCAGTATGATTGCAAGCTACAATGTTCCTATAAAAAATGCTCTTGAAAACATTACAATGAGCTGGTGGGTTGGTCCATCAGGAATGATGAGCGGAAGAACAATTCCTGTTTTTTATGACTTGAATAAATTTTCACCCGATATAGAAGCAGGTGCCTATAAAGGATTATCCGGTGCTGAGGAAGATGGATATAAATCTATTGAAGAATGGGCTGTATCAAATTATTGGCCCTTAGACCAATATGGTGTAGGTAGCTTGCCTTTCTCTTCTCAGCTTGCACATAGTATACTTGAAACAGGCAGTGCCGACACTTATACCTATGATATTACGGATAAAGTATTGGCTTCATACACTGATGACACTTGTACATCGGAATATATCACTCTTGCAACAGGAAGAGAAACAAGCGGATATGCTAACTCTTATTTTAGAATGTACTATGACAGTGATATGCCTTATATCACTGTTAAATATAAAACTTCGGATATTTTAAGATATGTAAACACTGCAACGAAAGAAAATATCACAAAGGTTATTTCGGATATAGGTGCAATAAATGTTTTATCCGAAAGCACCGTAGCTTTTTCCGAATATAAAGCATTAAGTGATGATTTTAAACAGATTGTCGGCGAAATTATTCTTTCAAATAAGACTGATGCCGGTTTTACAAGTTTTGCGGAAATTTCATCGGCTTTCGATACGGCTATGAATTTAGATAATATAATATTATCCATTATAAACAGTTCAACTGAAGAAAATATTGCAGAAAATATGGTAAAAATCGGAGATGCAGGTGCATTTTCCGAAAGCACAACAGGCTATCAGGCATATCTTGATATGTCTGATGCTGCAAAGGCAGAAGTAAATAAAAATATGCTTTTGTTAATTCCCGAAGAAACAGGCTTTTTGGCTGTTTCGGATATAGCAACTGCTTTTGACAGTGCAATGGTTTTAAAAACCGTTTCATTTGAAGTATCACCAAAAAACTATGCTACGCTTTATATAACGGGAACAGGCTATTATACTTATTCAGGTTCATTGGACCTTCATTATAACAGACTTTATTCAAGGTCAAATGATATGAATGCTCTGCATATGAGTATTATTTCAAGCTTTGAAATACCTTTTAAGGAGAAGCTTGCAGATATTAAAGCTAATTATTATTTCACTCCGGGAAATAATGACAGCACAAGCAGAAAACAGCCGTTTTTCTATGACCTTAATAAATTTGAAATAGATGCAGAAGCGGGAATTTATGACAATACAACTACCCAGTATGCTTCAGCCCTTTCGTATGCCAAGAATTATTGGTCTGATGAGGGAGTGTGGAACTGGAATTCAAGTAAATTCAATACTGCTTATGTATTTAATCACCTTAATACCACTGATGAAGGAAAGTCAGGCTTTAAAACAAGAACACTCGATATTGCACCAAGTGTACTTTCTGATTTGAAAAAATCCCAAAATGATTATCTTACACTTTCAACAGGAAGATGTAATTCTCAGTATATGAATTATAACTTTCAGTTAAATACTGTTGCAAAAATACCAACACTTACGCTTACATATTATGAAGCTGATATAGTAGATATTGTAAATAAAGCGACAACAGAGGATATTGTTGATACTCTTGATAACCTTGCAAATGCAGGAGTATTTTCAAAAACACAAAGCGGCGCAGACTTATATCTCGGTCTTACACCTTCAGGAAAGAAAGAGATAGGAGTAAATCTTCTTAACAATCGTGGCGAGGAAGGCTTTGAAAGCATTGAAGAATTGCAGACAGCCTGGGATTCTTCAATGACCTTAGAGGAAATAACAACCCAGATTGTTCCTAACAATTATGCAGTTGCACATACCCTGGCTACATACGGAAGCTACGGCTACGGCTCATACCACGACAAATATCCGGGCGGAACTTATACTTCACGAATTGGTGGTGAGCTTTTAAAAAGCTATGTAAACAGATGGACAATGTCTGATTTTTCAAGAAAAACATATGCTAACCTTTATTCTGAAAAGGTACTTACAGAGTATAAAATACCGATGAAAAATGCTCTTTCGGGAATTTATCAGAATAACGCATTGGTTTCTCTTACTAATGACCATACAAGCGGCAATGATATACATTTTGCATTTGATAAGTTTTCTTTCTCAACCATTCCGGCAGCTTATCAGGGAACATACACAAAAACAGTTGACACAGGTGAGACAGATGAAAACGGAGATGCTATAACAACTACCGAAGAGGTTGTTTCAGCTACTGATGCACAGTTTAAAGAGCTTAACAGCTTTGCAACATCATCAATCTGGCAGGCAGGACCGCAGGATGTTCAAACAAATTTTGTGAGCGGCTACAATGCTCAGTTTAATCAGGAGATTGACCTTACAAGCTATGTACTTTCAGGCTTTAAGGCTTCATCATCAGACTATATTTTAACAAGAGTCGGCGGAGCTTCAGCTTATGATGGCTGGAGAATGACAAAAGTACCTTCATTAAAGCTTTCTTATACTGCTTCAAGCGTACTTGACTATATAAATGCACAGACAGATGCAGGAGTACTTCTTGATGAGCTTGGCGTTTCGGGACTTTTAAATGCGAGTGCTTCGGGATATAACGCTTATAAGGGAATTGATGAAAGCGGTAAAAAGGTTATTTCTGATGAAATTCTTTTGGATATTCAAAATGGCGGCTACGAAAGCTATTCAAACTTTATAGAAGCGTATGATACAGCTTTGGAAAGCTATCTTAACGAAGCAATTTTTGAGCCTGTTGTTGATATTGATTTTAATGAAGAGACAGTAGAAAACACAGGAACAGATACAACAGTTTCTCCTGAATTTAACGGAGAAGCACAGTATGTAACAGGTTTAGATGGTTCAAAAGCACTTTATATCGA
Organism: uncultured Oscillospiraceae bacterium; assembly: GCA_964655495.1. Classification (GTDB taxonomy): domain Bacteria; phylum Bacillota; class Clostridia; order UMGS1840; family UMGS1840; genus UMGS1840. The sequence goes on along the minus strand of CAZZPN010000028.1, from coordinate 2,129 downwards.
AAATACATTTGGAAAAGAAGCACAGAATTATCTTGATTTGGGTGAATATAAATTCGGGGAAGATAACTTCTCAATCGTATTCTGGATGCGTGCAGTAAATGCAGGTATTGGAGAATTCGGACACGATAAAGACGGTGCTTCAAGCACTTCTGCGGTGGCAGTTGATTTTACAAATAATTCCTATACTTTGGGCGGTGTTGTGCTTTCAAACAAGGATTTCTCTGTAAATGATAATACTGGCTTTGCGTTTACAGCTATGCCTGCTTCTGCAGATTTCGGAGTAAATATGAAGGTCGGCGAAAATGAAGCTATGAACACCGTTGCGATTGATGAGCCTGTTGAATCAAGATGGCATCAGATTGCATACACTGTTGACAGAAACGGGAACGCAGTAACATATGTTGATGATGTTGAGGTTGCAAGCTTCAATATTTCATCATCAACAGGAAGCGTTGACTCAATAAATAATGCTCACCTTGTATTTGGTGCTGACGGATTAGGGCAGTATGGAATGATTAGTGGTGAATTTGACGATATTAAAATTTATCCTTTTGCAATAGGTGAAACTAAGCTTGAAGAAATGTACTACAAAAAAATGCTTGATAAGGTGAATTACGAAGCTGATACACTTCTTAACACTGAAAGCATGAACAGTATTTATTCGGCTGAAAATAAACAAGCTTTAAGTGAAGAGCTTAATAAGTCAGTAGCATTTTCAGATGATTATATATTTGGAAATATGAATACTCTTATTGAGAAATATAATGAATTTAACGGATATTATAATGACTTTTTAAATAAAGATTCAAAAGGCTCTGCACTTTATACATCTGATATTCATATTTCAGGAACAAGCACATCAAGTGATAAAGGACTTTGGATGGTTAAATCCTTAAATCAGCATAAGGACCTTGGAATTGACTTGAAAACATGGATAACAGCAGGAGATTATGCTGAAACAGGAAACAATCATCAGCCATACTTCTTTAATATTCTTGATAACAATATTCCCGAAGGCGTTAATGCAGTCGTTGCAAGAGGTAACCATGATGAGCCGGCAGACGGAGAAAGATATGACGAAGAAGGTAACAAATATTCTCTTACAAGAGATGAACTCCGAGAAGAATTTCAGGACAGAATGGATAAATATTTTGATAAGGATGACAAAATAAACGAAAAGCTTATCGGTGAAGACGGAACTTTAAATGAGCCTTATTACTATTTAAACGACGGAATTGCACATTATATTGTTATAGATAACTATGATACAACTCAGACAAGATGGATAAGTCCTGAACAGTTTGTATGGTTAGAAGAAACATTGGATGCTATTTCGGGCGACGGAAAAGCAATATTTATTATCCAGCATTTACCGATTAGAGGCTCTGTTGGAGGCTCAACAGGTGGATATTACCTTTATGAAGAATATGGCACACAGCTTGTTGAGCTATTAAACAGCTATGAAAACGACAACATTTTCTTGCTTAACGGTCATACGCACAACGGCTTTGGAGGAGCTTGTAATTCTGTGGTTGATTTCGGTAACTTTTATCAGATTAACACAACCTCATTCGGCAAGGGAGCCTCAAGAGGATATAGTGGGACCGGTGTTGCACAGTATATAAATGTGTATGATGACAGAGTAATTTTCAGAGCAAGAGATTTTGTAAATGATGAGTGGCTCAGAGATTATGACCTTACATTTATGTTAAAAGAAGCATCTTCTGAGTCTTTTGAAACAAAGATAAGTGTTTCTGAAAATAAGGTAAGCATAGAAAATAAGCCTGAAGCGTATACACTTATAGTTGCAAGCTATTTGGGAAATAAGCTTGTTGATGTTAAGTGTACATATGATATCGGAGAGGATAACGAGGTTACATTCTTAGAATTAGAACTTATTACTGAAAACACAGACTCTATTAAAGCAATGCTTTGGAACAGCCTTGAAAAAATGGAACCGCTTTGTAAATAAATAAGATAATAGCATAAAATAAAAATCACTCATGCAGTTAAGCTTGAGTGAGTATGTGAAAAAAATTCTGTAAATAGTAGAAAAATAAGGTCTTCTATGATAAAATAAAAACATAGGAGGCCTTAAATTATGGCAAAAGAAAAGAAAGCAGTACACA
>CAZZPN010000027.1:0-11273 GCA_964655495.1 uncultured Oscillospiraceae bacterium | reverse complement strand
ATAGGAAACTGTCAAGCCTGCAAACCATGTTAACGGATTAAGCTCCTCTCCTTGTACATCAATAACTGTATCGGCATTATATTTATCTGTAAAATCAACATGATATGTATCCACGAATTTTTTCTGTTTTTCAGCAAAGGAAGCTAAAGCTCTTACCCTTGAAAAATCATATTCATAATTTCTTTCTTCAAGTATATTTGCATAAGTATTTGCAAGTGTAATTACTTCAAGCTGTTCGGATGTAATTATTCCTTCCACAATACCTTCAGCTTCTGTAATTGTTGTCATTAAATCTGCATTTTTTGTTTCTACCTGTGCAATAGAATGAACTATTGCAGGTACAGATGAATCACTTGTTAATGTAACCGAAACAGGGATTTTTTTCGAATTTGCTTTTATTTCATATAAAAGTAAATTTGTGGTCTGATTTCCTGTAACTGAAACTGCGTTTTCAAGCTTTACTTTTGCATAACTCCATGTTGCCGGAAAAACAAGGTCATAACCAACTACCTTGGTTCCTATAACATCAATATCATCATGCTCATCAATCAAAGAAAAATATCTCTTTTTATTATCAGTGCTCTGAACCATAGTACTCCATCTTGAACCTTCAATTCTGCTCGTATTGGAAGTACCATCCGAATAGTCGACAGATATATTTATAGCACTGTCTCCTCTGAAATTTACTGCAAGTCTTACAGCATCAGTAGGAACTTCTTTAAGCTCTGCGCTAAAAGATGTAGTACCAGCTCCTGATCCCGTTGTGTTACCCTTACTCATAATACGAACATCAAGAGTTCCTGTAGAATAACCTGCTGTATCAATAACCATAGGATAAACAGTGTTTGTATCAGTCAAAACCGTGGAAGCTGTTACCACGCCATCTTCGCCTACAGTGTCCTCTCTGTATGCTTTAACAAAATTAAGAATACCATCTTGTGGGAATGCATAAGACGGAAAACCTCCGAAGCCTCCGTCATAAAGATTTGTATACCCCTGAAGATTACCAAACCAATTGTTCATATCAACAAAAGTATAGCTTACATCATTTTCGTCTTTTTGATCCAGAGTAACAATCGCTTCTGCATTTTTTTCAAATGGAACATTCAAAACTGTTCCGTCAACTATTTCGGTTTCACCAGAAGCAAAACCTGTAGTAATAGGGATTAGAGTCATAACCAAAGAAAGTAAAATTGCAAAAATTTTCTTTTTCATAAAAAATTCTCCTTTTATTTTATTTATTTTTTGTTTTTTCATTAAAACATTGATAAAATAATTTATTTTAAAATTCTTTCTATGTCTGAAATTGTATTTTCATCATAAGCTTTGTTTTCGTTACTTATAATTATAATACCTCTGTCATCCCAGAAAATATTTTTTTCAAAAATCTCTTCACAAACAACACGCAAAGGAAGAAAAGTTCTGCCGTTTATAATCTGTGAAGCAACATCTGAAGTTATTATATTTTCTCCGTTTATAAAAATATCACTGTCCCCCAAGGTATGTGTTATTACTTTATCGGAAAGCTTAATGGTAATAAGCTTTGTATCATCGTCAAATTCAACCTCTCCCCCGATATTTTCAGCAATAAATCTTAAAGGAACAAGAGTTCTTGAATTAATAATTACAGGTGTAAGCTCGGAATTTTCATTATCAAGCATAACTTTTTTTCCGTTTATGTATGCGTTTGAAACACCTGTTTTCAAAATAATAGTATCATTCGGAAGTTTTGCTTGTTCTTCTTGATTTACCGAAACAACATCTGAAAGAGTTGTATAAAGCTGTTTATAAAGCTCTGTGCCTGTAACCTCATTTCTAAGTCCGATTTCGCTCTGGTCAACTGATTTTAAGTTATATTTTTTAGCAAATTCTTCCTTAAGAGTAAAATCTTCATTATAATAATCAACAAAACAATCATTATTGTCAACATAGACATTGTTTTTGATTTCATTTCCTGAAGCGGGATACTGTTCTATATCTTCAAACTTAAAGTCATTTGCATACCAATCCTTACGCTCCCTTTTTACAATGAGGTTATTTTGGATATTAACAAAGAAATTACCCTTATGAGCACCTGATTCAATTATATCAAGATAATTCATAATTCTCGGATATTTTTCTCTCCAAAGCTTCTCGTAATATTCTCCGACTTCACCTTCTGCGTGAACAGGAAGAAGTGCTAAAATGTAACTCCATTCACGCCAGGTCGCAGGTAAATTTTCCGTCATTTTTTCGTTCGCCTGATTATGCCAGAAATTTTCCTCATCTGCAATAGGATACATAAACAGCTCTTTAGTTGAAGTCATTGCTGAAGTATATTTTGAATGCAAATCAACACATTCAATAAATATATTCCCTGTTACATCAGAATTTACAACCGGCTTTTGCATAGCAGAAGTCATATCCTGAAAAATATTGTTTTTTATCTGAAGTCCTTGTGTAACACCGTCATCAAAATAAATTCCAAATCGCTGTGTATGATAAGGAGGCTTGTGATCATCTTCAGGAATTTGCCTAAACCAGTTGTTATGGATATTAACATCAAGTCCCATAACGGTATAATTGAGATACACCATTCCCTGGTCCCTCATGTAACTCATAGCGTCATAAAGATAATTATAAGCAATTTCACCTTTTAATAAATATCCGTTTATAAGCTGTCCCGGTGCATGAGCAAATTTATTGTTAAGAATTTTTATTCCGAAAGTATTTCCGAAATTTATTGCTGCTTCATAAGTCGGCTTATATACGCCTACATAAGTAATGTCGCAGTTTTCGATAAGGTAATTACAATCTTCATCTCGCCACGAATTACCTCCTGTTACTGAGAGTCCACTGAGCCCCGTGTTTTTTATATGACTTCCATAAAATTTGTGATTTTTACCGGTTACATCAACACTTCTTTTCTCGTCCATATAATAGTCATAATACTCCATTATAACATCGTTATATGTTTCGTCCTGCGGTCTTCTTGAAATACGCCATTCATTTGGAAGCTGCCAATATTCAAGCTTACTTCCGTCACCTAAAGAAACAGCGCTGCAACCTATATCTCTTAAGTTACAGTAGTTTATAGAAATACTGTCCCCGCCGTCTATCATAAGACCTCCGCCTTGTGTGTTTTCAAAAGAAATACCGTTAAATTCTATAAAAGAAGCTCCTCTTGTTTCAAGCATCCAGTCCCCTGTAAATACAGATATATTAAGGAATAAATTATCAAGGTCGCCGTTTGGGTATATGTACATCATTCCTGTATTTTTATCAATATACATTTCACCAGGTGCATCAAGCTCTTCAAGAATATTAAATATACAAAATTCTGCATCCTGTGCCCAGTTTGTTGTAGGACGAACGAAAGTTTCTATCGTCTTATTAACAGGGTCAATATTTTTCAATCTTAGCATATCGTGATAGAAAATAGTTGAATACTGGTCAATCCATACATCATCATATCCTGCATATTGTGAAATTCTGTCGTCAGAATAATGAACAATACCTGTTAAAGTCGGGTCAGTAGGATTTGAAGTCCATGGACTTTGTACCACTTCACCAAATTTCATATAAACAGGATATGGGTTTTCTTTAACTCCGCCTTCTCCCTGCTCTTTATTCGGATATCTTGCAGGCCAAAGTGCCGGCTCATCTCCGATAGAATATACAGACCTTTTAATTTTTCCAACTCTGTCGGTTGGTCCGAACTGTTCCATATACTCAAGCGCCGCCTGTTCATCACCGTTAAAAACATTATTTATATATAAGTTTTTGTAATTTTCATAGCTTGTATAGCTGACGCTTGTTACATCATAGCAGTAAGGATACCAGTCAAGCATTGAAGCTTCTCCAAGATTGTGTTCTTTTTTAAAGTCAGTAAAAAAGTCTTTAATATTAATCTGTCGTACATTTTCACGCGTTTGTTTACCGCCGCGTAATTTTTTTAAAATTTCATCATCTGTAACCTTTGAAAAATTTTTTCCCGATATTCTTGTACCGCCTGTAAAGCAAGGTTCTTCTCCCGGATATGCACAATATCTTACAGGAGAATCCTTTGTTCCTGAATCTTGCTCGGTGAGTATAACAGTTTCTGTCCAAAAATATTCTCCGCCCCTAAAAAAAACTGTTATTCCGCCTTTTGGAAGTCCTGAATTTTCTTTTATTTCTCTTATTTTGTCTCTTACTCCTGTAAAACTTGCAAGGGGCGATGCTTCCGTACCGCTGTTAGTATCATCGCCATCAGGAGAAACAAAAAGTAACATAACACCTTCGTCTTGATAAGCATAAGAATTCAGAGAAATTGTTGAAAACAACATAATTACAGTAAAAAATATGCATAAAATTCTTTTCATTTTATTTCCTCCTTATTCCACAATTACAAGAATAACACCGTATTGATAAAATTTATCCTCAACATAGCACCATACTCTTGCGCCCTCGTATATATCGCTCGGTGTAATTAGTTCAAATTTTTGGCTGTCCGAGATATAACGGTAAATCTTATCAAAATTTTCTGTTGTTTGTGATTTTGTATTCATCATGATAGGAACAGAATTTCCATAGGTATCATGACTAATTTTTGAACCTGTAATTTTTACACAGAAATCATCTTTTTCTGATACTATTCCCGATATAATTGCATCCCACAAATCCAGCGAGAATTCAGTATTTGTGCATATATCATTTTTTATATCTTCACTTCTTACCAAAACAGCAAAATTTGTTATTCTGCCTGTGAAAGAATCCTTTTTATACTGAATAATATCACCTGGTTCAAGTTCAGAAAATTTCACACTACCTTTTGGATAAGCTTCGTTATTATTTCTTGTTTTTTCACAGTTTGTAAGCGTTATATCTTTAGGAGAGAGGTTTTCAATTATAGGCGTAGCCGTGCTTCCGTTTTCATTTGTATATGCTGTGATAACTTCTATCGCACTGCCATCGGTGTCGAGAACTGTTTTTCTTCCTGTAATAAGTGCAAGCGGTGCTGTTTCAGTTATTTTATATTCAACACCTGAGCTTTCTTCACCTTTAAGCTCTACAACAATATGTTTCAAATAACCCGATTCGGTAAGATTATATCCCGAAACATACTTATATGAAGGTGGAGAATTCTTATAAACAGCGTAATGACCTCCATACAAATCTTCCATTGTAGAATAAGTACACTCTTTTTCTTTATCCGATATAATGTAAATGTAGGTATCTGTATTGCTCCACATATAATTCTGCTTTCTGTTGTCTGTGTTATACATTACCTGTCTGTTACCCATATTCCATTCTTTATTATCAGCGGGCTCAAGATTACGGCGGAAAACTTCTTCATTAACTTCCGTTGTACTTGTATCTGCACAGATAATGGAAACAATCTTATTGTTTCTTGTTTCAAATTTTATTAACTGTTTTTTTATACCCGATGTCTGCCCATCAAGGAATTCATTATAAAGTGTATCGCATGAAATTTTTTTGAAGGTCTGACCTCCGTCTGTACTTAAATTAATTTTCTCTTTACATTCATAGATATCGAAATAACCCTCATAATAAAGCTTCAATCTTATTATTGAATCAAAACCGCTTGGTTGCTCTATTCCGTAAAGCACCGCATAATCAGTTTCGTCGATTGAATTTGAATAAACAAGAGTTTCATTTACATCTATGTAATATTTTACAGATTTTCCAAACGCGTTGTCAAGCTTACAGCTTGGAAGATATTTATACTCAAGACCGCTGATATATGCCTTATTATCCGATGTTACACTTTCCAGAACTCCTTCAAAAACATCATCAGAAAGCATTATTATAATACTGTCATCATTTTCTGCTATTGTAACAACTTTTCCTGCAATTATAAGTTCAGCATTTACAGGCTCCATATTTTTATTAAAAATTGCCGTAGTTTTCGTATCACTGCGATATGTTACATAAGTTATATCGTCTTCATTTTCTGCAACAAAAATTTTATCTGATGTAACAGATTTAACATAATAGCTTTTATAGTCCCATATTTTAACTACATCAATTTTTCTGTCGTTTCCGTTATCAATAATCTCCAATCTTCCGTATTGTGGTTTCATCTGAGAATCGGAAGGTCCAATAATCGGTGAACCGTTATACATATAAAACGCATCAGAAGAAATATTTAAAGTCTTTTCTTTTTCATCTTCAGTGAAGATTACTTGTTTTGCATTAGTTTTAGTTGACAAATCACCACTTGTAACTGTGTAAATTGTATTTGCTTTTTCTAAAATTGCAAAAACAACATCATCTTCTGTGAGATAAAAATCCACATGTTTACCCAAATACTCCAATGGTACATCTACATTAGAATTATAAAACTGTCCCTCGATATTTATCATATCTTCACTTGATGTCTTATCACCGTAAATGCTTGCATAATTTGTTGCTCTTATCTGCCCTGTATGAGCGGTCAGATGAAAAGCCTTTGCCACAAGTATTTCTCCTTCTTCAAACGAAAGTGCAATATCTCCGTTTTTATCATATGAAACTGAATTTACATCAAGCACATTTGAAAAAAGCATATTGTATAAAACAGAGGAAAGCTCTCCCTTTGTTATAACAGCGTCGTTATTCATTTTGGTAAGCAGGTTTACTCTTGATGCAGCATTCATATATCCGTACGGATAGCCGCCTTTTATTTTTGCATATTGTTCATACCCCAAAGCAACGGTCGCCATTTTTATAAGTTCTTCTTTTGTTATAAAATCATCTGGTCTGAATTTTTTATCAGCTGAATCTGATAACACACCGATTGATTTTAAATACCAAGCTGCCGAAAAAGAAGAATGAGACTTTGTAACATCGAGAAAAACTTGAGTCTCCTGTGCAGAATTTTTTTGATAATTCATTGCCTCAGCCATAGATAATACCGCTTCGCCTCTTGTTACAGATGAATTTTGGGAAGCTGAATTGATTCCTGTAACACCTATTTGTGTAAGGAAGGATATTTCTTTTGAATAATCGTAGCTTTCTTCCTCAGCTTCAACAGGAACATATGCTAAACAAAAAAGCATAACAATACAAAGTAATTTTTTTATAGTTCTCATGTTATCTCCTCCCTTACTTTATTCTTTCAAATATAACAGCCATTTCAGCCCTTGTGGTGTTATCTTTAGGATAGAAACAATTATTGCCTTTTCCTTTGATAATTCCGTTTTCACTCAACGCTCCGACTGATGAAACTGCCCATTCGCTTATTGTTTCATTATCTGCAAAATCGGAAGCGTTTTTTGAAGAAAGCTTAAACGCTCTGGCTATAATAACAGCCATTTCTTCTCTTGTTATAAAGGAATTTGGATTAAAGCTGTTTCCATCACCAAAAATATATTTCTTCTCAAATGCTTTTTGAACATAAGACGCAAACCAATCGTCTTTATTTACATCGTTAAAAGAATTGTTATAAACTGCTGTGCCTTCTTTTTTGTATTTGAGAAGTGTACAAATAAATTCTGCTCTTGTTACATTTTTTTCTGGCTTAAAGCTTCCGTCACCAAAGCCTGTTAAAACTTTTTTATCTGTTAAAGATGAAATAGCCTTAAATGCCCAGTGTGTTCCGTCAACATCGTTATACGCAACAGGAACAATTTCACCAGCAGCACCGCCTGTTACTGTTGAACCGCTTACACCAAATCCACCCGATGATGAACTTCCTGTTCCCTCAGAAAGACTTCCGCCTGGTGAATTTTGACTTGCTTTAGGAATATAATACGAAGCTTCACTTAATACACCTTCTCCGGATTCGTATTTGTTTCCCGGAATAACTTTTACTTTTACATACTTTCCTTCGTAGCTGTTTGAATTAAAATCCTTGTTATTCTGACCAGAAACTATCTTATATACTCCGTCAGCTGTATCAGAAACGAACCATTCAAAAGTTGTGGCACTGTCAGCATCATTATCAGCGTCCTCATAATTATACGAAGCAGATATTTTTCCGTCATCGTTTCTTACATTTACAAAATCTGCTTTGCAAGTGCTACCTATTAAGTTATATAACGAAACTTCAGAAAAATCACCTAATATATTTACAAATTTAAAATCTGAAGCATCATAATCTTTTATAATCTCTTCACCGTCAAGATAAACAAAGAGCTTTCCCTCATATTTTAGTATTTCAAGAATATGTTCGCCTTCTTTTCTTGAAATTGATACATTTCCAATATTATAATGTGTTGTACTTGTTTCTAAAACAAATGGATTTTCTTCTGATGAAAGTCTAATGCTCTTTGAAAGGTCATCGTTAAACTTTAATTTTATAACACCGTTCTTATATGTAAAATCAACCTTTTGTGCAGGCAACTGTATATTTTCGTTTTTTGAAATATAAAAATATACGGGTGCAGTCTTTGTGAAAATATTTGTATTATTATCTCCGTTTGTATTAGCTGTATTATTGTCAGTATAAACAGCCTTAACAAAGCTGTAGCCTCTGTCATTTGATTTTATATTTCCGTCTTTATCAACTGATAAAACCTCTTCATTTTCAGAAGAATACTCTATATTATCGTTTACAAGAGTGTAAATACTTCCTGTTTCGGTTAATCCATCTACCCAAACATCACCTCCCTTAGACGCTTCTATGAAACGGCTTTCTGATAAGAATATTTTTTCATATACGCCTCCCATAAAGAAAGTTAAATCCATTGGGTCAAGAGAGCCTGTTTGTGTTGTTACATTATTAAAAGAAATAGTATACCAAGTTTCGCTTGAAAGCGGAGTGTTAAAGAATAATGTAGTTTTATTATTTTTATGTTCAACAGAAAAATCACTGTATTCTTCCAAATCGCTATCTTTAAATCTTGATGTAACAGTTATATTAGAATATAAAAGTTCATTTACGGGATAATTCCAAACAAATTCTACATTATCAACATTGTACAAATCTCTTGCGTTAAAAGGAATAGAAGCGACATATTCCACATCTGTGATTTTAGTTTGATAACAGTTTACATTATCAATTGTTAATACATCATATTTAGAAACACCTGCACCGTAAACTGCAATAGCAAATGTACCTGTCTGTCTGTTAAGTTCTGAAGGCAAAACAGGAATAAAAACCTCCTGCGAGTAAAGAAGCTTATTCTCATCTTGAGGCATTGTATTGATTTTTCTTACATTAAGATTAAGGTTTTGTCCTATAAGTGAAGCTGAAATTCTTAAATCGCTCTCTGCAAAACCTGTTTTATCACCGCTGGTACTCATAATCGTAGAATCAGCAACAACAATTGTCTTATTGGTATCACCCAAAATATAAGAAGTTCGGGATTCAACAGTTGATATTGTGGCAGCTTGTTTTTTATCATACTGCCACATTACCTGATTATGTTGTCCTGACAGAAAATACAGATTAAAATCAGAAGCAGAAGCCCCGCTTTTTTCATATAAATAATCAAATTCAACTGTATAATCTTTCCACTCATCTATTTTAGCATAATCGGTTTTTAGAGACATTGAAATATCCTGGTCACCTTCGCCATGAACAATTTTTAAGTTTTCTTCAGTGTTGTTCAAGTTTGCATCGTTATAATAGGGTTCTGCACCGTCTCTGTTCTGATAAAACTTTTTATATGCTTCTTCATCTGAAAAATCCTCATTAAAAAGAATTTCGAATTTTATATTCTTGTTATAAACCATGTCATCGCAAACAAGCGTTAGAATGTATTCCTTTGACAAATCAAGAGGAATATTCGGAATAACTTCAACACAATTTGTCTTTGAATTAAAGATCACTTCGGCATCTGCTGCTTTATATGCAGTTTCCTTTTCCGAAAAATATGCTTCAATTGGTGTTACGGCTTCATTGAAATAAAAAGATATTTTTTCTCTATTACCTTGTACATTTTTCGGAAGAACAACTGCTTTTATTTCAATTGCTTCAACAAATGTATTTTCTCCATTTGGATAAGGCTTATCGCTGTCAGAGTCAGTAAAAACAGCTGTGATTTGGGCAGTACCCTTTTTATTTGCAGTTATTTTACCGTTTTCATCAACTGAAACAACAGTATCGTCGCTCGAAGAAAATTCTATCTCATTAGCTGAAAGCTCAATCATTTTGTTTTCAGTTTCTCCGAAAACCTTTATATCTGCACTTTCTCCCAGAGAAATAGTTTCTTTTGAACAGCTCATAACTATTTTTTTATACATTCCGCCCGTTGAAATAACAAATTCCGGAATGGAAATATTTTTTTCGTCAATTTTCAGTCCGCTGAAGCTGAATTTATATTCCGATTCTTCCTTTAATGTCTCATCAAATTCCAAAACAGTTTTCCCATTTTCGTTGGTAACTGAATACTTTTCAGCATCAAAAACCTCACCGTTTTCTTTTACCGAAACCACAAGATTTGAAATATCGGCAATATCTATCCATTGGAAACACAAATCGTCTACACTAAACAGATTTTTTTCACCGTTCTTTATAATCTTTGTCTCACCGTTTACAGAAGAATTTTCATACGCAAAGCCTCTGATTTTCGAAAAATCATATGAATAGTTTCTTTCCTCAAGAACATCTGCATATTTGTTTGCAAGTAGGATTGTTTCAAGCTGGTCGGCTGTAATTGTTCCATCCACTATACTTTCAGCCTCTGTAACTGTTGTCATCAAATCTATATTTTTTGTTTCTACCTGTGCAATAGAATGAACTATTGCAGGTACAGATGAATCACTTGTTAATGTAACCGAAACAGGGATTTTTTTCGAATTTGCTTTTATTTCATATAAAAGTAAATTTGTGGTCTGATTTCCTGTAACTGAAACTGCGTTTTCAAGCTTTACTTTTGCATAACTCCATGTTGCCGGAAAAACAAGGTCATAACCAACTACCTTGGTTCCTATAACATCAATATCATCATGCTCATCAATCAAAGAAAAATATCTCTGTTTATATGTGTCATTTTGCACCATCGTACCCCATCTTGAACCTTCGATTCTGCTTGTATCTGAAGTACTGTCCGAATAGTTGATAGCTATATTTATAGCGCTGTCTCCTCTGAAATTTACTGCAACTCTTACAGCATCAGTAGGAACTTCTTTAAGCTCTGCGCTAAAAGATGTAGTATCAGCTCCTGCTCCCGTTGTGTTACCATTACTCATAATACGAACATCAAGGCTTCCCGTGGTATAACCCGCTGTATCAAGAAACATGGGATAAACAGTGCTTGTATCGTACAAAACATTGGAAGCTGTTACCGTTCCTCCAGCACCTACTGTATCCTCTCTGTATGCTTTAACAAAATTAAGAATACCATCTTGTGGGAATGCATAAG
>CAZZPN010000026.1:7471-11594 GCA_964655495.1 uncultured Oscillospiraceae bacterium | reverse complement strand
GTCTGAATTGGAACCTTCGGCTCTTTCGGATTTGCATATCTGGCAATATCAGTTAAAGAAATATAGTCAGCTTTATTTATCTTTTTAAATCTAATATCAATACCATTTACTTCAATTTGGTTGTTTTTAGCCATTATATATTTCTCCTTTTCATATATTTTTCAACACTATCCGCTTTATTCCGTCTTTAATCTGTGAAACTCGGTTGCAAGTTTCTTTAGTTTAATCTGACCGTTTGTTTTGTCCGTTATTTTATCGGAAAGGCTTTCATAATCCTTTTCGTCGATATAATATTTAAGTAAGATTTCGCTTCCATAGGAAATATCTGTCTTAACGCAGGAAAAAGAATCGAGTATGAACTGTACTGTTGATAAAAGATTATAAGGGCAAACTATCTCAAAAACAGTACACGGTGTAACCAAGGCAGTGCCTGCCTCCTCTACACCCATTACTGCTGATTTTGAATACGCTCTTACAAGGCCTCCAGCGCCTAAAAGTGTGCCTCCGAAATATCTGACAACTATTATAAGTACATTTTCTAAATCGTTTTTTGTTATAACATCTAAAACAGGAATCCCTGCAGTTCCCTGCGGCTCTCCGTCATCGGAAAAGCGGCATATATTATTTTCTTTTATCTTATATGCAAACACGACATGGGTTGAATCGTAATATTTTTTTCGTGCTTTTTCGATTATGTCAAGAGCATCTTCTTCAGTTTCAACGGGATGTACAAAAGAAAGAAATCTCGATTTTTTCTCTATAAATTCGCTCTCGCCGTATTTTGCGACAGTTTTATACATTTTAGAGTCCTTCATAGTAGCTTATTATTTCCTCCTTCCCGTACACAGTAACCATCTGTCCGTTTTCTTCGTAGGAAATATTTCGCACCTGAAGTTTATCGTACATTTTTGAAATGATATGTGTTTTATCATAAGGAATACAGATTGTTTTCTCGATTTCGCCTTTTTTTGTTATTTCGGTTATCTCCAATAAAAGCTTATCAAGATTGAAGCCTGTTTTTACAGAAATCGGAATACCATCTTTTATTAAAAGAATATCGTCCTCGCTCATTTTATCGCATTTGTTATACGCAATAACGGTCGGCTTTTCCGTCATTCCAAGCTCATATAAAATATGCTCAACAGTTTTTATATGTGTATTTACATTTTCGTCGGTAGCATCAACAACATGAATAAGAACATCGGCATAAACTGCCGCCTCCAAAGTTGACTTAAACGCTTCGACAAGCTTATGAGGCAACTTTCTTATAAAGCCTACCGTATCGGTTATGACTGCGTCTCTGCCGTCAGCTAAGGTGAGCTTTTTTGAAAGCGGATCTAAAGTTGCAAAAAGCATATCCTTCACAAACTGCGAAGAATCTGTAAAAGCGTTTAACAAGGATGATTTTCCCGCATTTGTATAACCAACAAGTGCAACGCTCGGCATTTCGCTTTTTATGCGTTGTTTTCGCATTGTTTCTCTTGTTTTTTCTATTTCCTTAAGTTCTTTCTTTAAGCTTATAATTCGTTCATTTATATGTCTTTTATCTGTTTCGAGCTGAGTTTCACCTGGCCCTCTTGTACCTATTCCGCCGCCCAATCTTGAAAGCGAAGTGCCTATTCCCGAAAGACGAGGAAGTGCATACTGAAGCTGAGCCAGCTCTACCTGACATTTTCCCTCTTTCGTTGTTGCACGAAGCGCAAAAATATCTAAAATAAGTCTTGAACGGTCAATAACTCTTACATTAAGCTCAGCCTCTAAATTACGGGTGTTTGAGCCTGAAAGCTCACAGTCAAAAACAACAAGGTCAGCCTCAAGCGACAAAATAGCGTTTCTTATTTCCTCAACCTTGCCTTTTCCGATAACCGTTCTTGAATCAATGGAATCCCTCTGCTGATAAACCTCGCCCACTACCTCGGCTCCGCACGCTTCACAAAGTGCTTTAAGCTCCTTTAAAGAAGCAAAATCAGAATCGTTGATTTTGCCTGTTCCCATGAAAACTCCGCAAATTATGGCGCGTTCTTTTTTGTTTTCCAAAATATTCTTTTTTTCAAAAAAGTTTTCCCTTTGGTTTTCCATTTTTTCTTACTTTCTCTCTTTCAAAATTATATTGTTCCTTTTTCAATAAGCTCAATAAGATGACATATCGCATCTTCGTTATTGGTATAAGGCAAAATAAAATCCGATGCGTTTTTCAGCTCATCAAGTCCGTTTTTTACGCAAACGCCGACATCTGCCGCCTTTAACATATCACGGTCGTTCATATTGTCACCAACTGCATATATTTTTTTACTTTTACTTCCCAAAATTTCTGCTAATCTTGGAATTGCAGTTCCTTTTGAAGTTCCGTGCTCAACCATTTCATAAAAACAAAAATCGCTTCTGAAAAAATTATACTCACTGTATGCGTGCGGCAATATTTCTTCAAGCTTTTTTAAGTTCTCGGGATAATCGGCAAAAAGAATTTTTGTTATCGGCGATGTAACTGAGTCTATATCTTCCCATATTATTTTTCTGTCTTTAAAATCGCTTTCATAATCCTCAGCTTTTATATGCCGCCACACCATTTCGGATTCCCTTATAAAATGTGTATGGGCTACTGATGAAACCTCAACGCCCACACTTGGAAATCTTTCCATTACATTTTTAACTACATTAAGGCATTTTTTATCCATCGTTTTTAAATATAAAACTTCGTTCTTCAAAAAATCGTATATAACGGCACCATTTCCCGAAATTACGGGAACATTTATAGAAAGCATTTTTGCAAACATACTTACCTTCGGGTGAAGTCTGCCTGATGCAAAAGTAAAGTTTCCGCCGTTTTCTTTGAAATATTCAATCTTTTTTAAGTTTTTATCAGAAATTGTTTTGTCATCACAAAGAAGTGTGCCATCCATATCCGTAACTATTGTTATTCCGTCAAATTTCATTTGTTTACCTACCCGTTTTTATACTTTTTATGTTTTAATGTGTCTTTTTGTGGTTTTTCTTAATTTTATACAGTATAAACTGTCATTTTTTCACTTGCTTTCGGCATATAACATACTATATAATAGTAAAACACGCTATTCCGATAAAAAAACTAAAGAAAGGACAGATTTATGAAAAAACGCAGCGCAGTATTCACAAAGCATATTTTTACAGATCGCTCTGTTTACCGCCTGACCTATTATGTCATCACAGAGAAAAACCGCTTTGGCATAATGATTACATCCGAAAAATTCCGATGTAATGAACTACTGACAAAAAAATTATCCACCACCACACATATGTCAGCAGAAACGGTTATGCTTGATTCCGCAAGTTTTAAAGAGGTGATGGAAAAAATAAAGATTCTTTCCGAAAATCTTGTTTTTCCGTCTGATTTGAAAGATATTTTATGTGAAATTTAGCTACATAGGGGATGTTAAAAAAGTACGGAAAAAATCCGAAGCTCTTTTTCCTATCCCCTAAAAAACAAGGGTTGTTTAGAAAGTATTTTTAAAGTATCAGAAGTTGTCTTGAAAGCGTTGTAAATGAAACCGGCTTTCCGTCATCATTCATATAGTATAAATTTTCAATTCTTATTCCGAAGCTGTCGTTAAAATAAACTCCCGGCTCTATTGAAAAAATCATATTTTTTTCTATTATATCTGTGCTTTTCGGAGAAAGCGTGGGTGCTTCGTGAACATCAAGTCCTACTCCGTGTCCGAGTGCATGACCGAATAAGCCCTCATAGCCTGTTTCGTAAAGATAATCTCTTGCAAATCTGTCTATATCTTCCCCACTCATTCCCGGCTTTATGCTTTCTTTTGCAAGGGTATGTGCATAGAGCACATCGTCATAAGCCTTCAGCATTTTTTCAGACGGATTTCCCACAAAAAAAGTTCTTGTGATATCCGAACAATAGTTGTTATAAACACAGCCGAAGTCCATCAAAATTATATCGTTTTTCAAAAGCACATTATTCGATGGCTCACCGTGAGGCAAGGAAGTGTTTTTGCCAAAAAGAACAATCGTATCAAAAGAGGTTTTCCCTGCTCCTAAAACTGCCATATTATATTCCAATGACCTTTTAAGCTCTATTTCAGTTATTCCCGGCTTTATATTATTCAAAACATTTTCAAAAGCACGGTCAGCT
>CAZZPN010000026.1:2541-7461 GCA_964655495.1 uncultured Oscillospiraceae bacterium | reverse complement strand
TCAGCTATGCTTTGTGCTTTTTTCATATTTTCGATTTCTTCTGCATCCTTTATGATACGAAGCTTTCTTAGCATATCGCCGGCTTTCTTTAAATTAGCCGTTGTATTTTCCTTTATCTTAAGATAGTTATCGTAAGTTATATAGTCTGTTTCAACATAAACCGTTTTTTCCGTTATAATGTTTTTTATATATTCAATAAATTTTTTCTCCCATAAAACCTTGAAACCGCCTCTGTTTTTTGAAGCTATTTCATAGTAACGGAAATCTGTTATAAGATATCTTTTATTTTTTGTTATATAAAGACTTATATTTGAAGATTTGATACCCGAAAAATAAAACGCATTCTTCGGATTGGTTATAAGTATGCCCTCATCTTTAGAAAGCATATCTGTAAGTCTTTTTATTCTTTCCATTTTTGTTATACTCCTGTTAAACTAGAATTTTCGCATATATTTTTAAGCGTATTGAGGTCTTTTTCCTTATCTTCGGGGCTTTTGCAGACAACAAAAGGCGTTAATTTCCGTTTTCTGACAGTCTTAAATAAACTTTCAAATTTCTGATTTTTGTCATCACATTCCGAAAAGTTGATATCCGACCGAAAGCCGTGATTGGTATATTCAACCTTAGATAAATACAAATGAAAATTTTCTCCTCTCGATTTACCGAGCTTTTTTTTCATTTTATCAAACATTAAAAGGAAATCTTCTTCCAGAAAAACCCGCCCCTGATTTCTTGCATATATATTGCCTAAATTTAATGCAGGCATTATCCTCTCATCCGAAAGACAAAGTCCGATAACCTCGTCAACCGTTCCTAATTCGTGGATAAGCCCCATCGTTTCGGGGCACAAAAACAAATCGTCTATTCCGTTTTCTTTCATATAGAAAAGCACTTTTTCAAGAGAGCTTTTTGTAGCGTTAAAAACATCCCGTCTCGCTCTTACTGCACAGTTATCCAAAGGAAAAACAACTCTTTTTGCACCCGATAAATATGCTTTTGAAACGGTTTTACAAAGTATGTCAATGCTTTTTTGTCTTTCTCTGTCATCTTCATTAGAAAGTGAAATTAAATCGTAAGCACGCACACTTAAAGAAACATTGTATTTTTTGGCATTTTTCTTTAAAATCTCACAAGCGTCATCACTTATATGAACGCCCGCGTTGCACAGATACTCATAGCCGTTAAAGCCAAGCGAAGAAACATATTTCGGCGCATCAAGTGAGCTTTTTTTCGTTTTATAAAATTCTTTGCTGTTACCGTAAGGCGCAAATATTATTCCCATTTGCTATAATCTCCGACAATTATTTTTTCAAATTCCCTCTTTATTTTCATAAAAAGTCCTTTTTCACTGCCGTAAGGTGCAACCATATAGGACTTTATTCCTGCAAAATTGGCACACAGAATATCTGTAAAAAACTGGTCGCCCACAAGAACAACCTCTCCTTTTTCATACCCCTTCATAATCTTTTTAAGCTTGAAAGGAAGTGGTTTTAAACACATTGGATATGCCTTTATCGGATGATGAGAAAAAACCTTGTTTATTCTGTGAATTTTTCCGTTTGAAGCGATAACGACCTCAAATCCTTCTTTTTCAAATTCAAGGATTTTATCCATCATTTCGTCCTTCACAAAAAACGCTTTGTCTTCAATAAGCGTACAGTCTGCATCAAAAATAATGAGACGGATATTATCTTTTTTTAACTGATTGGTGTCGATATCAAACACCGATTTTATCTTATAGGTAGGACCGAAAGCCATTTTTTTCTCCTTTTATCGTGAATATAAAAAGCTTCTGCGAAATAACCGCTATTTTTAGTGTCAGAAAAATTTTTTCATTCAGAAATTCCGACAGCTTCTTTTGCGAGTAAATCTGCCTTTTCGTTCATTTCAACACCACTATGTGCAAGAACCTTTGAAAAAGTAATATTCACCTTTTTGCCGATTTTTTCGGCATACTCTGCATATTTTTTAGTGTATTCATTATTTGTTTTCCACTTTTTCTCTGCCCACTTTGAAACACCCTCGTAATCGTGAAAAATCGTAAGCTTCGAAAAATTATTATTATACGCATACTGCATCGCAACACACGCACCTTTAAGCTCACCTGCAACATTTCTCATTGAAGCAATCTTCTCGTTGTCATCACTTCCCGAAAAAACAAGTTCAGTGCCGTTTGCAAAAATCAAAACGACACCGTAACCATATACATTAGTTTTTACATTGTAGCTTCCGTCGGTATAAGCAAAAAGCTCATTCTCCGACGGTTTTTCAATCACTGATTTTATATCGGATACCTCAATACCAAGGTAATTCTCTGCCTCAGATAATGTTGCAAATCCTTTAAACTGCGCATTATTAAAGCCTTTTACGCTTTTTTCACATTCTTCCCAACTTTCAAATATTCCTGTTTTTTCTCCTGTTTTAACAGCGTAATATTTTTTCTTTGCCATTATTCTTCCCCGTTATTTTCTTCGGCTTCTTTTTCTGTTTCTTTTTCTGCTTCAACTTCTGCAGGTACTTCTTCCTCTATACCGAGAACCTTTTTACAAACAGCTTCAAATTCATCACCGTCGATTTTTTCTTTTTCCATAAGGGTATTGGCTACAGCGTGTAAAAGCTCCATATTTTCAGTAAGAATATTTTCGCAACGGTTATAGCACTCATCCATAACCTTTTTCATTTCATCATCAATAACAGCAGCGATACTTTCCGAATAGTTTCTTGTCTGTGCGTAGTCCTTGCCCAAGAAAACCTCGCTCTGTCCGCTTCCGAAGCACATCGGACCTAACTTTTCCGACATACCGTATTTTGTTATCATATCTCTTGCAATTTTTGTTGCTCTTTCAATATCGTTTGAAGCACCTGTTGTTATATCTGACATAACAAGCTTTTCTGCAATTCTTCCGCCGAGAAGAATAACGATATCATCATACATTTCGTTTTTGGAATAGTAGCTTCTGTCGTCTTTCGGAAGTGAAAGCGTATATCCGCCTGCTCTGCCTCTTGGAATAATTGAAACCTGATGAACAGGCTCCTGGTCAGGCAACATTCTTGTTGCAACTGCGTGGCCTGCTTCGTGATAAGCAGTGATTTTTTTGTCCTTTTCACTTGCTTTTCTCGATTTCTTTTCTGTTCCTGCGATAACCTTAATCATCGCTTCGTCTATTTCTTCCATATTGATTTCTTTTTTCTTCTTTCGTGCTGATAAAAGCGCACTTTCGTTAAGAAGATTTTCTAAATCTGCACCGGTAAATCCTGTGGTAATTCTTGCAACAACAGATAAATCCACATCCTCACCAAGCGGTTTTTTCCTTGAGTGTACTTTCAAAATTGCTTCTCTGCCTGCAACATCAGGGTGTCCCACAACAACCTGTCTGTCAAATCTGCCCGGTCTTAAAAGTGCCGGATCCAAAATGTCAGGTCTGTTTGTTGCGGCAATAATTATTATATTCTGATTTTCAGTAAAACCGTCCATCTCAACGAGCAACTGATTTAAAGTCTGCTCTCTTTCGTCGTGTCCGCCGCCAAGTCCTGCGCCTCTGTGCCTACCGACAGCATCAATTTCGTCAATAAAAATAATACACGGTGAATTTTTCTTCGCATTATCAAAAAGGTCTCTTACTCTCGAAGCACCAACACCTACAAACATTTCAACAAAATCAGAACCGCTGATGGAAAAGAAAGGAACTCCTGCTTCACCTGCACAAGCCTTTGCTAAAAGTGTTTTACCTGTTCCCGGAGGTCCCACAAGTAAAAGTCCTTTTGGTATTCTCGCACCGATTTCCTTATATTTATCGGGGTTTTTGAGAAAGTCAACAATCTCGGTAAGCTCTTCTTTTTCTTCGTCTGCACCTGCGACATCATCAAAGCTTACATTAACCTTATCAGGATCGGTCATCTTTGCCTTGCTTTTTCCGAAGCTCATGGCATTTCCGCCGCCACCTGCCTGTTTTAAGAAAAATACCCAGAAAAGTATTCCTATTAAAATAAGTCCGAGTGTCGGAAGTATAGAAAACCACCAGGGTGCAGTTGCCGGAGGGATAACAGTATATTTAAGCTTATTTTCTCCCTCTGTTATCGCCTTTGTGATATCATCGCCCAGATCTTTATTCAAGGTATCAAGATTTGGGATTATTACCTCTACCTCTTTTTCAGCATTCTGGCTTTTCTCTGTTGCCACAATTCTGTTTTCACCAAGATAATATTCTATCTCGCTGTAAGCACCTTCCTTAAATTCTACAATAAATTCCGAATATTCGATTTCTTCGATAGCCGGACTGTAAGTAAACAAGGTCACCAGAATTGCCAAAACAAAAATCAGCAAGGCATAAAAACCTATGTTCTTGAACATCTTATTCATCTTATCTCTTTTCTCCTTCTTTATTCTTCTGTGTTATTTTCTATGTGTAAATAATATTTGCACTGTTTCTCTTTTCTTTTGTATGCGTTTTCAACAAAGCATATTCCCTCGTTATCCTCGATAACAACAAGTGTATCACGAATATCCTGAGGGATTTTTTTATCGATTAAAAGGCTTTTTAATTTTTTATGACCGACATTTTTTATATATACCCGGTCTCCGTCTTTCCTTGTCCTTAAAACAAAGCTTTCTTCTTTATTTTCGGGAGCGATATCAGAAAAGAATACTTCCCCCTCGCCTTTTTCATTAAGATAAACATTTTTTGAAAGCTCAGGCACAAAAACTTTTTCGTTCAGCTTTATTTTAAGCTTAACCGATTTTTTTTCTTTTTCATTTTTTTCTTCTTTGAATTTCAAAACGAGCTTACTTTTTGAAATCTGTGCAATAACATTTCCGCAAAGTTCAACTGTTTTTTCTTCGCTTTTTGCTTTATCAAACTGAAAAATGATATTTTCAATATGCTCAAATGAGATAAAACCGTCTTTATTAAGAAGATAGTA
>CAZZPN010000026.1:0-2531 GCA_964655495.1 uncultured Oscillospiraceae bacterium | reverse complement strand
CCCTTCTTTTTATTGCAGTGTGAAGATGAGAATATTCTTTTACATCAATAAAAAATGTGTTTTCTTGAAATTTAACAGATTTTTTTATAAATTTATCCGTCTCGGCTTTTAAAAAGCTGTCTTCAAAATAAGAAACATCTAAGTTATTATACAATGCTTTTGTGAAATTTGTGTCAAATTTTTCCTCAATATACGGAATTAATTCTAACCTTACTTTATTTCTTGTGTAATCTGTTTCAAAATTTGTTTTATCCTCGCAAAAGCTCTCATTTTTTTCCTTTAAAAATTCATAAATTTCTTTTTTGTCGATTTCAATAAGCGGTCTTATAATATTGTCTCTTTTAGGTGGTATCCCTTTTGGCAAAACGCCTCTTATTGCGTTTATCAAGAAATTCTCCACACAGTCATTTTTATTATGAGCAGTTGCGATTTTAAAATTTCTTCCTGCTATAATTTTATCAAAAAAGCTGTATCTTTCCTTTCTTCCTGCCGCTTCCTCGGTTAAAGAATTTTCAGCTGCAATATGCGGAATATCAAGCTTCACGCTAAAAAATTCCACTTGGTATTTTTTACATAAATTACGGCAAAATTCTTCGTCTTGGTCAGCTTCTTCTCTTATAGAATGATTAACATGAGCCGCTGTAAGCCTGAGATTATATGTTTCTTTTAACATACAAAGTGCCAGGAATAAGCTTACCGAGTCTGCACCGCCCGAAAGAGCAATTAAGATATTGTCATTTTCTTCTATAAGCTCATATTTTTCTGATGCAAAAATAACTTTTTCGATAAAGTTTTTTTCTTTTGCACTCATATATTTATCTTTATACATCATGTTGCTTCTCCAGATTGTAGAAGGATGTATATTTTCCAAGCCATGTCATTTCAAAGTTGCCTACCTCACCTGCACGGTGTTTTGCTATGATACATTCGCCGATATTATGCTTTTCTGTCGTTTCGGGTTTGTAATATTCTTCTCTGTATAAGAACATAACGATATCGGCATCCTGCTCGATAGCTCCCGATTCTCTGAGGTCGGAAAGCATAGGCTTATTATCTGTTCTTGATTCAGCACTTCTTGAAAGCTGTGAAACGGCGATAACAGGCACTTTCAAATCTTTTGCAAGAATTTTTAAGTTACGGCTGATATCTGTTACCTCCGCCTGACGATTTTCCGCTTTTTTACCACGCATAAGCTGAAGATAGTCAACAACTATAAGCCCGAGTCCCTTTTCCTGCTGAATTCTTTTTGCCTTTGCTCTCATTTCAGTAACGGTAATGGACGCAGTATCGTCAATATATATCGGTGCTTCAGCTAAATAAGGCATAATAGCTATAAACTTATTAAGCTCTGCATCGGTGATTTCACCCGAACGGATTTTTTCCGATTCGATTTTTGCTTCGGAAGAAATAATTCTGTTAACAAGCTCCTCTTTTGACATTTCAAGCGAGAAAATAAGGACAGGCTTTCTTTCCTTTATAGCAACATTCTGCGCAATATTTATTGCAAAACTTGTTTTTCCCATAGCAGGACGAGCCGCAACTATAACAAGAGATGACGGCTGTAAGCCCGAAATTTTTCTATCAAGCTCTTTAAAGCCCGTAGGAACACCTGCAACCTTCTTTTTGCCCTCGCGTCTTTCCTGAATAAGCGTTGAAAACTGATTATAGTTCTGAAGAACGATAGTTTTCATCGGAGTTACTCCGCCGTCGTCCATTATGCTTGTAGCTTTGAAAAGCTCATCAACGGCATATGAAGAAATATCCTTTGCATCTTTTGATTCGTAGCAGGAATTTTTAACCTTGTCGCAAACCTCGATAAGCGACCTCAAGACTGCTTTTTCAGCAATTTCCTTTGCATAAATAACGGCATTCGCACTTGAAGGAACAGCTTCAAAAATACTGAGCAGATATTCTTTTGAGCCTACTTCCTCATATACGCCCTGCTTTTTAAGTTCACTTGCAAGGGTTATAACATCAATTACGATGCTTTGGTTATAAAGCTCTGACATACATCTGAAAACAAGCTGATTTTTCTTTAGGAAAAACATATCTTCCTTAAGTATGCTCATTATATTATTAACGCAGTCGCTGTCTCTTAAAACTGAACCGAGGACAGCAGATTCCGCATCTAAATTATAAGGTAAATCTCTTATAACCTCCATTTTTGAAACTATTTCCTTTCTGTAGATTTTTTATTCAGTATTATAAAGCCTGTATTTCTATTTTAACCTTTGCGCTGATATCTTCAAACAGCTTTATTACAACCTCATATCCGCCAAGTGCTTTTATTGAGTCTTTTAAAACAATCTTTCTCTTATCAACCTCAATCTGCACCTGTTCTTTAATTGCCTTTTCAATATCAATAGATGTAACAGCGCCGAAAAGCTTACCGTTATCACCCGATTTTGCCTTTATCACAACTTTTGTGTTTTCAAGTCTTTCTTTGAGCAGTTTTGAGTTGTCTCTGTTTACTGCTTTTTTATGTTCAACAGAAGCCTTCTGATTGTTAAGCTGAGTCATATTTGCCGCAT
>CAZZPN010000025.1:1633-11674 GCA_964655495.1 uncultured Oscillospiraceae bacterium | reverse complement strand
TGGTTGTTGCATCTTTTTTTGTAACATATCTATTTTAACATAACAACAGATAAAAAAACAAAAAAATTTTCACGGTTGGCAAATGTATGTTTAGAAAGCAAGAAAAATAAAAAATGGAAAAATTTTTAAAAAAAGATTGATAATTCAGTCA
The DNA here is from genome assembly GCA_964655495.1 of uncultured Oscillospiraceae bacterium. Classification (GTDB taxonomy): domain Bacteria; phylum Bacillota; class Clostridia; order UMGS1840; family UMGS1840; genus UMGS1840. Next base: position 11,523 of record CAZZPN010000025.1, on the reverse strand, counting down.
AATTATATTATAATTAATATATATACTATTTATAAATGAGTTTTTGTGAAGAATTTATTTTGTCTAAGTTATACAACAGAAAGGAAATCTTTATGCAAAAAATAAAAATTATTACTGATACTGCTTCGGATCTTGATATAAAACTTGCAGAAGAACAGGATATTCTTGTTTTACCGTTTAAAGTTGTTTTCGATGATAAAGAATATAAGGAAAGCTACGATTTTTCCAAAAAAGAGTTTTATGGTATGCTTGAGAGATTTGAAGGAATACCTTCTCATTCACAGATTACACCGTTTGAATGGCTTGAAAGTATAGAAAAATGTGTGAACGAGGGTTATAAGGAGATTATAATCGTTCCGATAAATCAGAACGGTTCTGCTACATTCAAGTCTGCGCTCACAGCAAGAATGCAGTTTTATAATGAGCATTACAATCAGCAAGATGAAAAAGAGGTAAAAATATATATAGTAAATACACTTTCTTATTCGCTGAGTTACGGTTATCCGATTTTAGAGGCGGCAAAAATGATAAAAGCCGGCAAGACCTCGGGAGAAATTCTTGAGTTTTTTGATAACTGGTTTAATTCTTACGAACTTTATTTTGTTGCTTTTGATTTGAAATATGCAAAAAGCTCCGGGAGAATAGGAACGGCAGCGGCTATTGCGGGAGAGCTTTTGGGGATAAAGCCTGTAATTGACCTTACTGCAGGGAAGTCAACAACATTTTCAAAAGTAAGAAGTATTCCGAAAGCTTATGATGTGATGCTTGAAACAGCTAAAAAGCGAATGAATGATGATAAAAAATACATTCTGATTTACGGCGATAATGAGGAAGATTATGCTGAATTTAAAAAACTTGCAAAGAAAGAGCTTGGTTTAGATGCACTTATGTCGGGACAGATTGGCGCTTGTATCACATGTAATGCCGGTCCAAAGGTAATAGGACTTGGGTATCTTGGTGAAAAGAGAAATGAACAGATAATATTTTAAAAGAAACTAAAGGCAGTTGCGCTCAGAATTCGGCGTAACTGCCTCTAACTTTGAATTTTGGAGATTTTTTATGGAAAAAGAACTTATAACCAAAAACAGAGTGAAGGTGTATTCTTATAAAAATAAAGGAATACACAGTTTTTGTATTGGACTTTATATAAAAGCAGGGTGTTTATACGAAACGGAAGAAAATAACGGGATAACACATTTTTTTGAGCATATTTCTTTTAAAAATCTTAATAATACAATCGGAATGGATTTGGCTGACTACCTTGATATGTATAGCCTTGATATAAACGGATGCACTTATAAAGAATTTGTACAATTTAAAATTTCCGGTGCAAGTAAAAACTTCAAATGGGCTGCTGATGTGATTTCAGCAATTTTAAGTCCGCTTAATGCAACAAAAACCGATATAGAATGTGAACGAAAAAGAATTAAGGCTGAAATAAGGGAAAGCAGTGAGAAAACTTCGCTTGATTATTTCACAAATAATATTGTATGGGCCCAAACTCCTCTTAAAAATACTATTTGCGGCAAAATGAAAAATCTTGACAGAATTAATTTTAAGGAGCTTTTAACTTTTCAGAAAGAAGCCTTTTCAGAAGACAATTTTTTCTTTTATGTAACAGGTAACTTTTCCGACGACGATATCAGGTATCTTTCGGACTGTATTTCAAAATATGAAATAATAAAAACTGATATAAAAGAAAATATTGCCGTTCTTCCCCAAGACTTTTGCAACCGTAAAGAAAATATTTTCATTAAAAACAGTGAATATACATTTATCCGTTTTTCTTTCGATGTTGATTTAAAAGAACATTTACCTGAGGTCCTCGATTTGTTATTTGATGTTTTATTTTATGGCGAAAAATCGGTTATATATAAAGAGCTTTCCGACAAAAAAGGGCTTATTTATAGCTTTGACTGGGCATTTGAACAGTATTTGAATGCAGGCGTTTTATATTTTGAGTTTGAAGTCAGAAAAAACAAAATTTACGATGCAGTTATGTCAATAGTAAAGGTTCTTTCAAAAATGGAAGAAAGCTGCCGTACACGACTTAAGTTTGTGAAGCCGAGATATATTGACAATACATTTCTTATTTCAGACCATGCTGAGAACTTTAATTGGGAACGGGCATATGAATGTCATATTTTAGGAATGAAATGTAAATCGCTTGAGGATAAAGCTCTCCTTTATGAAAAAGTAACTGAAAACGAGCTGAACGAAGCCTGCGATAAAATTTTTAAAAAGAAAAATCTTGTCCTTTCTCTTAAAGGAAGCAAAAAATCTATTGATATCCAAAAGCTTTACCATATAATTTCAGGCTTTTAAAAAATTTTTTAGAAAGCATTGACTTTATTGAAATTATGTGCTATAATACCGAAGGAAATTTTGAAATCAGACAAAAATAACTTGATTTTTTAAGCATATCAATCCCTCGTTTTTCGAAAGCGGGGGGTTTTTTACGGGGAAATGCGTTAAAAAAATAACAAAGTTTACAAATTATTAATACATAAAGAAAGAGGTTAAAATTATGAGTACATTATTATCTGTTTCAGTTGAGTTGTTAGCAGGTCTTCTTATGACAAGGGCATTCAAGCCTTTGAAACTTCCTGCAGTAACAGCATATTTAATAGCCGGGGTTCTTATTGGACCTTATTGTGTGGGCAAACTTGGAATTTCAGGTTTTGGGTTTACAACCGGAGAGGCTGTAAGTAAGCTTGCTCTTATTTCCGAAGTGGCACTTGGCTTTATAGCTTTTTCAATCGGTAATGAATTTCGACTTGAAGACCTTAAAAAAACAGGTAAGCAGGCATTTGTTATAGGTGTTTTTCAGGCACTTACTGCAATGGTTTTTGTTGATATTGCACTTTTTGTTATGCACCTTATTTTTCCGCAGATTATCAGCGTTCCGCAGCTTATTACACTTGGTGCGATAGCAACGGCGACTGCTCCTGCGGCAACCCTTATGGTAGTTCGTCAATATAAAGCAAAAGGACCGCTTACTGATTTGTTGCTCCCGATAGTTGCGCTTGATGATGCGGTAGGTCTTATTGTTTTTGCGATTTCATTCGGTATTGCCAAAACACTCAGTACCGGTGTTGCAGATCCGGTTTCTATAATTGTAAATCCGCTTGTTGAGATTGTATGCTCACTTGTTTTGGGTGCAATTATGGGGTGGGTACTTACACAGCTTGAAAAAATGTTTAATTCAAACACAAACCGTCTCAATCTTACAATAAGCTTTGTTTTCCTGACAGTTGCTCTCTCGATGCTTAAATTCTCGATAGGGCCTGTCCATATAAGCTTTTCATCGCTTCTTGTATGTATGATGCTCGGTACAGTTTTCTGCAATATATGTCCGCTTTCCAACGACCTTATGGAAGGTGCAGACAAATGGACATCACCGCTTTTTGCACTTTTCTTTGTTATAAGCGGTGCAGAGCTTGAGCTTGGTGTATTTGCAAACTGGGCAATAGTTGTTATAGGTGTTGTATATATCATCTTCCGTTCACTCGGAAAATATATAGGAACCTTTGTAAGTGCAAAAACAGTATCGTGTGCTCCGCAGATTTGCAAATATCTCGGTATAACACTTTTGCCTCAGGCAGGGGTTGCACTTGGAATGTGTGCTACTGCAATGCAGATTGGAACAGAGGGGGACCTTATAAGAAATATAACTTTGTTTGCCGTTCTTATCTATGAGCTTGTTGGCCCGCTTTTCACCAGACAGGCGCTTATGGCTGCCGGAGATATCCAGCCTATGAGCGACGAGGTTAAACAGCGCAGACAGATTAAACTCGAAAAAGCAAAGCAAACAGAAGAAAATAAATAATATTTTAATTTTACAAAAATTCGGATATTTTTATTGGGATTTTTGCAATCTGTCGGGGTGATTTTGTGAATAAATTGAAAGAAATGGCACTCTATCCGAAAAATTTAATAAAATGGATTATACTTTCATTTGCAGTAGGTGTTATAGGCGGAACAGCAGGAAGCATATTTCATATAGGTATTGACTATGTTACCGAGTTAAGAGGAGAAAAACCGTTTGTACTTTTCCTTCTTCCGCTTGGGGGACTTGTTATAGCTTTTTGTTATCATCTTGCAAAAAACAAAGGTAAGCTTGATACTGACCGTGTTTTTGAGGCTGTAAGAAGTGATGAAAGTGTCCCTCTTGTTATGGCGCCGCTTATCTTTATAAGCACAATTATAACACATTTTCTTGGAGGCTCTGCCGGCAGGGAAGGTGCGGCGCTGCAGCTTGGAGGAAGTATCGGATATAATGTTGGCAAAATATTCAGGCTTAATAATAAAGACCGCCATATAATTACAATGGCGGGAATGAGCAGTGTGTTTGCGGCACTTTTCGGAACGCCGCTTACAGCAGCTGTATTTTCTTTAGAGGTAATATATTCCGGTGTTTTTCATTATGCGGCACTGCTTCCGTGCGTTATATCGGCAATCACGGCTTATAGTATAGCGATGAAATTCGGACTTAATTCTGTCCATTTCGATATACTTCCCCCTGAAATAAACGCTAGCTTAATCATAAAGGTAATTGTTATTTCAGTTCTTTTTGCACTTGTAAGCATACTTTTTTGCGTTGCAATAAAAAAATGCGGATATTTTATGAAGAAATTTTTTCCCAACGCTTTTTTGCGTGCATTTATCGGTGGTACAATTATTGTAGTTCTCACTTTTATATGTAACACATATGATTATAACGGTGCAGGAATGGATGTTATTTCAAATGCGATGAACGGTCAGGTGAAATATGAAGCATTCCTTCTTAAAATAATATTCACAGCTATTACAATCGGTGCAGGCTTTAAAGGCGGAGAGATTGTTCCGGCATTTTTTGTAGGCTCTGCATTTGGTTGCACTTTGGGGATTATTTTCGGGATAAACCCGGGTTTTGCAGCTGCTTTGGGATTTATCGGAGTTTTTTGTGGAGTTGTTAACTGCCCTCTTGCGTCTATTGTACTTGCAATAGAGGCTTTTGGAGGAGAAGGAATACTTATTTTTGCGCTTGTGTGTGCAATAACATATATGATGTCGGGATATTTCGGGCTTTACGAAAGCCAGCGGTTTATATATTCAAAGCTTGAAGATGAAAAAACCGATATAAGTGCAGTGTAATACCCATAACTTTTATAATGATTTTACAAAATACTTGATTTTTGGGAAAATATGTGATATAATCGCTTTATAAAAATAAAAAAATAATCGGAATTTGTTGGTTTATGATTTATTATAAGAACCGCAAAAGGAGGATATCTATGAACGAAAGAAGTAGTTTTACCGGGAAGCTGGGCTTTGTACTTGCTGCAGCCGGTTCGGCAGTAGGATTAGGTAATATTTGGAGATTTCCATATCTTGCCGCACAGCATGGAGGCGGAATATTCCTGCTTGTATATATTATTTTGGCAGTTACATTTGGATTTGCTCTTATGACAGCAGAGATTGCTATTGGTAGAAAAACCGGACTTAGTGCAGTTGGAGCTTTCGGGAAATTAAAAGAAAAATATAACTTTATCGGATATCTTGCATCAATTGTACCTGCTATTATTTTACCTTATTACTGCGTTATAGGCGGATGGGTTACTAAATACCTGTTTGTTTTCTCAACAGGCGGAGCAAAATTTGCGGCAGAAGACAGCTTCTTCGGCTCGTTTATCGGGCAGGCGGGAGAGCCGCTTTTATGGTTTGCAATTTATCTCGGATTAACTGCACTTGTTGTACTCATGGGTGTTGAAAAAGGTATAGAAAAGGTAAGCAAGATTATGATGCCAATACTTGTAGTGCTTTCCATTGTAATAGCAGCATACTCTGTTACAAGACCGGGCGCTATGGAAGGTGTTAAATATTATCTCGTGCCTAACTTCGCAGATTTTTCTTTTAAGACTGTTCTTGCTGCGTTAGGTCAGCTTTTCTATTCGATGTCTCTTGCTATGGGTATTATGATTACATACGGCTCATATATGAAAAAAGATGTAAACTTAGAGTCATCTGTTCGTCAGATTGAAATTTTTGATACAGCTATCGCTTTTCTTGCAGGTCTTATGATTATTCCTGCGATTTTCGCGGTTGGTGATCCTTCAACACAGCTCACAAAAGGCCCGGGGCTTATGTTCGTAGTTCTTCCTCAGATTTTTGAAACAATGCCGGGTGGAACAATTATAGGAATACTTTTCTTTATGCTCGTACTTTTTGCTGCACTTACGTCATCAATTTCACTTATGGAAACTATTGTTTCAATTTTTCAGGATAAATTCAATTTATCAAGAAAAAAAGCTTCTGTTGCAGTGCTTATAGTATCTGTTTTACTTGGAGTTCCGTCATCACTTGGTAACGGAATCTGGGCAGACATAAAGATAATCGGAATGGACTTTTTAACATTCTTTGATTTTGCAAGTAACAGCGTGTTAATGCCGATAGTTGCTTTCTTCACATGCTTATTTGTGGGACATATTGTAAAACCGAAAGCAGTTACAGAAGAAGTTGAATTAACAGGAAAATTCAAGTGTAAAAAGCTTTTTATTGTAATGGTTAAATATATTGCACCGATTTGTATTTTGCTTATCCCTATTTCTTCAGTTCTTGAAGGACTCGGATTATTAAAAATATAATAAACTGTAATGATTATTACTGCAAGCGGGATTATTTCCCGTTTGCAGTTTTTTGAGGAAAACAATATGATGACAAAAAATAAAAATATGAAAAATATTCTTTCATTTATTTATATGACTTTGGGAACAGTGCTTTTAACTGCCGGAGTTTATTTCTTTAAAATTCCAAACGGCTTTGTAACGGGTGGAGTAAGCGGTATCGGTACTGTTTTTGGAAAGATACTGTCCTTTTTGTCTGCGGCACAGTGGATTTCTGTTATAAATATGTTGCTTCTTATAGTAGGATTTATATTCATAGGAAAAGATACGGGAATAAAAACTGTTTACTGCAGTTTGCTTTTTTCCGGATTGACAGTTGTTTTTGAAGTTATTACCCCTGTTTTATCGCCGCTTACAGATCAACCTTTTATGGAGCTTGTTTATGCGATTTTACTGACCTCAGTCGGTTCTGCGCTTATTTTTGAGCAGGGTGCTTCATCAGGCGGAACGGATATAATAGCACTTATACTGAAAAAATATACATCTATTAATGTAGGGCAGGCGCTTTTATATACTGATTTTTTGGTGTGCGTAAGCTCATTTTTTGTATTTGGAATAAAAGCAGGTCTTTTTTCATTGTTAGGGCTTTTTGCCAAAGCATTTCTGGTTGACAGCGTGATTGATATTATAAACAGTTGTAAGTATTTTATTGTTATCACAGATAAACCTGACGAGGTAAAAACCTATGTTATGAATGAGCTTCATCACGGTGTAAGCTCCAACAAAGTAACAGGTGAATACAGCGGAAAAGAGCGTACTATGCTTCATACTGTTTGCAGGCGTATTGAAGCAATACGCTTAAGGAAAAAGGTTATGGAAATTGACAACCATGCGTTTGTTATAATAACTACAACAAGCGAAATTGTAGGCAGAGGCTTCAGAGCAGTATAGTTGAAAGGGAAATTGTGATGAAAGTTGTAATAGCGATAGATTCGTTCAAAGGCAGTATGACTTCTTTGGAGGCAGGAAACGCTGCAAAAGAAGGGATAAAAAGAGTTTTTTCAGATGCCAAAGTGTTCGTAAGTCCTGTTGCCGACGGTGGAGAGGGAACTGTGGAAGCACTTACATTCGGACTTGGAGGCGTTTTAAAAACCGTGAGTGTCTGCGGTCCTTTATGTGATAAAGTTGATGCAGTTTACGGAATAATCAATGAAACAAAAACTGCTATTATAGAAATGTCAGCGGCAGCCGGAATAACACTCATTGAAAAAGAAAAGTTAAACCCACTTAAAGCAACTACTTACGGTGTAGGCGAAATTATAAAGGATGCGATTTTATCTGGATGCCGTAAATTTATCATAGGAATTGGAGGCAGTGCTACGAATGACGGCGGAATAGGTATGCTTCAGGCACTTGGCTTTGGTATGCTTGACGAGGACGGAAAGCAGGTTTCTTTCGGCGCAGAGGGACTAAAAAAGCTTGCGAAAATATCTTCCGATAATGTTATACCTGAGCTTTATGACTGCATATTTGATATTGCCTGCGATGTTAAAAATCCTCTTTGCGGCGATAATGGTTGCAGCAGAGTTTATGCTCCCCAAAAAGGTGCAACCGAAGAAGACATTATAAAGATGGATAAATGGCTTTCGGATTATGCAGATTTGACAAAACAAAAATTCCCGCATACGAATAAAGATTACCCCGGTGCCGGTGCTGCCGGAGGTATGGGCTTTTGCTTTATGAGTTATTTAAACGCAAATCTAAAAAAAGGTATAGAGCTTGTTTTAGATGCCACTAATCTGGAAGAAAATATTAAAAACTGCGATATTGTTATAACGGGAGAGGGCAGGCTTGATTTTCAGACGGCTATGGGGAAAGCTCCTGTGGGCATTGCCGCTATTGCCAAGAAGTACGGAAAAAAAGTGTTTGCTTTTTCGGGTGGTGTAACAAAAGATGCGAAAGAATGTAACAATAAAGGCATTGACGCATTTTTCCCGATTGTAAGGGGAGTATGCACACTTTCGGAGGCGATGGAAAATGAGAATGCCAAGAGTAATATGGCGGATACGGTGGAACAGGTTTTCAGAGCATTAAAATAGTAGAATAAAAACAGTGCAAAGCAAAATAGAAGATGCTTTACACTGTTTTTTTATACATTTTAGGAGGTCTTGTGCATTTTATTGAAGCCCGACTGTTTTTTTATCTATAACAATATGATATTCAATAAAATCGTCCGTTTCATTCTTTTTTGTTTTTGTTTCTATTCCTGCTTTTTTCATTATCTCAACTGCCTGATTTACGGTGTTTGTGAATATGCGTATATCTTTAAAAAGAGGTAATACTCTTTTGTTTCTGATTTTTTCTTTTTTTGTATCTAAAAGAAGCTCGTCTATGTATTTTTCGCTTTCTGTGACATTAAGACCTTTCTCTATTATTGTTTTCAGAGCTTTTAACTGAAGAATTTCGTTTGTTATTCTCATAAGTGCGCGACAATGTCTTTCCGTAAGATTATTTTCTACAACTTTCGTTTTGATTTCGTCGCTTAATTTTAAAAGCCGCAGTTTATTTGCAACTGCGCTTTGGCTTTTTCCGAGCTTGAAGGCAAGTTCGTCCTGAGTAAGAGAAAAATCGGAAATAAGCTTCTCATAAGCAAGTGCTTCTTCAAAAAACGAAAGATTTTCTCGCTGTAAATTTTCTATAAGTGCTATAACTGCAGATTTTTCTTCTTCTATGTTCATAATAATTGCAGGAACGGTTTTAAGTCCTATAAGCTTTGACGCTTTAAGACGGCGTTCACCTGAAATAAGCTCGTATGTGTCTTCGCCGGTCTTTCTTACATTAAGCGGTTGGATAACGCCGCAGGAGCGTATGGATTCTGCAAGCTCGAAAAGAGCTGCTTCATCAAATATGCGCCTTGGTTGGTGAGGGTTTCTTTTTATAGCGTCAACGGGTATGCTGAACAAGGTGTTTTTTGAAGCAATCGGCTCAAATCGCTGATTTTTTATTTTAAATGCCATATAAATCACAGTCCTTTCCCTATCAGATAATTAAAGAGCTTGTACAAATATTTTTTTGGCAAAAATTACCAACTTTTTCTTTATTATACACAAAAAAGCTTTATTTGTAAAGAAAAATCGTTCGACAAAAAGTAAGGTGTTTTTTATAAATGGGAAATTTGGAAAAAATTCAATTAAAAAAATTCGTAAAATATATTGTAATTTAATTTAAAATGTTTTATAATGTATTTTTAGATAGTACAAAGAAAGGCAGGAAAAGCATATGGAT
>CAZZPN010000025.1:0-1623 GCA_964655495.1 uncultured Oscillospiraceae bacterium | reverse complement strand
CGGGTGGCGGCTGCGCTGAAAGCTGTGGATATCCATCTGGTGGATCATATCATTGTGGCGGATGATGACTATGTTTCCATGGCTGTGTCCGGCCACAGGTTCGACGATTGCCTGCTGATCTAGGAGGTCATATGGATAAATTTAAGCTTGTGAGTAACTTTAAACCTATGGGCGATCAGATTAATGCCATAAAAGAGCTTTCGGACGGAATAAAAAACAATAAGCGCTTCCAGACGCTTCTTGGTGTTACCGGTTCGGGTAAGACTTTTACAATAGCGAATGTTATTGAAAAAGTGCAGAAGCCTACTCTTGTACTTGCACATAATAAAACACTTGCTGCTCAGCTTTGCAGTGAATTTAAAGAATTTTTCCCCGAAAATGCAGTTGAATATTTTGTTTCCTACTACGATTATTATCAGCCGGAAGCATATATTCCTCATACAGATACCTTTATTGAAAAGGATTCACAGATAAATGATGAAATAGATAAATTAAGGCACAGTGCCACAACAGCACTTTTTGAAAGAAAAGATGTTATAATAGTTGCAAGTGTGTCGTGTATATATGGTCTTGGTGATCCGGAGGATTACAGCGACCTTTGTGTTTCTTTGCGTGTCGGAATGGAAAAGGACAGAGATGAGGTTTTAAAAAAGCTTATTGAAATTCAGTATGAAAGAAACCAGATAGATTTTCACCGAGGCACTTTCAGGGTAAACGGTGATGTTTTGGATATTTTCCCTGCAAACAGCACAGAAAAAGTTTTGAGAGTGGAATTTTTTGGAGATGAAATTGACAGAATTACTGAAATTGATCCGCTTACCGGGGAAGTTTTAGGGGAAAGAAGTCATATCGCTGTTTTTCCGGCTTCCCACTATGCAACATCTGTGGAAAAAATGGGCAGAGCGCTTGATGCTATTGAAGACGAGATGAAAGAAAGAGTAGAATATTTTAAAAATTGCGATAAGCTTATTGAAGCGCAGAGAATTGAACAGCGCACCAACTATGATATGGAAATGATGCGTGAAGTGGGCTTTTGCAGCGGTATAGAAAACTATTCGAGGCACATAAGTGGGCGTGAAGAAGGAAGCGCTCCTTATACACTTATGGATTATTTCCCAAAGGATTTTCTTTTGGTGGTTGACGAAAGTCATGTGACGCTTCCGCAGGTAAGAGGAATGTTCGCAGGAGACAGAGCGAGAAAAACCTCTTTGGTTGAATACGGATTTCGCCTACCGAGTGCTTTTGATAACAGACCTCTTAATTTTGATGAATTTATGGAAAGAATAAATCAGGCAGTATTTGTAAGTGCTACGCCTCAAAGCTTTGAAAAAGAGCTTTCATCAAATATATCGGAGCAGGTTATAAGACCTACCGGACTTTTGGATCCCGAAATTTCTGTTCGTCCGATTGACGGACAGATAGACGACCTTCTTTCTGAAATAAACACCACAGTTGAAAATGGTGAGAGAATTCTTATAACAACGCTTACAAAAAGGATGGCGGAGGACCTCACAAAATATTTCACAGATGCGTCTGTCAGGGTGCGATATCTTCATTCGGATATTGATACATTAGAAAGAATGGAAATAATAAGAGATTTAAGGCTGGGAGAGTTTGATGTAT
>CAZZPN010000024.1:6005-11755 GCA_964655495.1 uncultured Oscillospiraceae bacterium | reverse complement strand
TTATGCTTGTATCGGCTGTAATGCTTGTACAAACAGCTGTACACAGGGACTAAATGTTATGCAGTATATCGCTTATGCTCAGAGAGGCGAATATGAAAAATGCGCTGAAGAATCTTTTGACTGCGTAATGTGCGGCTGCTGCTCATCAAGATGTCCGGCAGGTATCTCTCATCCGCAGGTTTCTTTGTTGGCAAGAAGATTGAATGGAAAATATCTCGCTCCTAAAACTCAGCATTTAGAGGACAGAGTTAAGGAAATCAACGATGGTACTTTCAAAGAATTGTTAGAGGAACTTATGCAGAAGCCGATAGAAGAAATGAAAGAACTCTACAATAACAGAGAAATTGAAGCATAGGAGGGAAAAGAAAATGTCAGCATATTCAGTAGAAATGCAGGAATCAATCAAAAAGGTTGAAGCTGCAAGAGCTGCAAACGCAGCGTTAGAACCAAAAAGAATGACAGCAGATGAAAAATCTGCACTTTTAAAAACATATCACCCTGACTACAGAGAAGAAGAATTTGATGAAATCAAAATCGGACCAAACAAAGGACAGAAAGCTCCGAAAGAGCTTGTTGCACTTTTACAGGGAAACTCAAGAATTGCAAAAGAAAAAATTGACCTTAAAAAACCTGACTATGATGTAGATGTTCTTGTTATTGGTGGTGGCGGCGCAGGTTCTTCTGCTGCTATCGAAGCTCATAACAAGGGCGCAAATGTAATGATAGTTACAAAATTAAGAATAGGTGATGCCAACACTATGATGGCAGAAGGCGGTATTCAGGCGGCAGATAAGCCAAATGATTCACCTTACATTCACTTTATTGATGCTTTCGGAGGCGGCCATTTTGCAGCACAGAAAGACCTTCTTTATAAGCTTGTAAATGATGCTCCTGAAGCAATAAAATGGCTTAACGAGCTTGGTGTTGAATTTGATAAAATGCCTGATGGTACAATGGTTACAACACACGGCGGCGGTACATCAAGAAAAAGAATGCATGCTGCAAAGGATTACAGCGGTGCTGAAATCATGAGAACACTTCGTGATGAAGTATTAAATCGTGAAATCCCTGTTGTTGACTTCACTGCTGCAGTTGAACTTATTTTGGATGATAAGGGCGCAGCAGCCGGTGCAGTTCTTCTTAATATGGAAACAGGTGAATATCTTGTTGCAAAAGCTAAAACTGTTATTATTGCAACAGGTGGCGCAGGAAGAATGCACTACCAGGGCTTCCCGACCTCTAACCACTACGGTGCAACAGCAGACGGACTTGTTCTTGCTTACAGAGCAGGTGCAAGACTTTTATATCAGGATACATTACAGTATCATCCGACAGGTGCTGCATTCCCTGAACAGATTTTCGGTGCGCTTGTTACTGAAAAAGTTCGTTCACTCGGTGCAAAGCTTGTTAATGTAAACGGTGAAGTGTTTATGCACCCACTTGAGACAAGAGATGTTTGTGCTTCATCAGTTATAAGAGAATGTTCTGACAGAGGTAACGGTGTTCCTACACCAAACGGCTACGGAATCTGGCTCGATACTCCGATGATTGAATTAAAAGGCGGAGAAGGAACAATCGAAAAGAGAATTCCTGCTATGATGAGAATGTTCGGCAAATACGGTATTGATATCCGTAAAGAGCCTATTCTTATCTATCCTACACTTCACTATCAGAACGGCGGTATCAAAATTACTGATGACGGTATGAGTGATATCGAAAACTTATATGTTGCGGGTGAAGCTGTTGGTGGTATTCACGGAAGAAACAGACTTATGGGCAACTCGCTTCTCGATATTATCGTATTCGGAAGAAATGCAGGAAAGAGTGCAGGAGATAAGTTCAAATCTGTTAAGGTTGGCAAATTAACTCTTGACCATGTTAAAAAATTTGCTCAGGAAGCTAAGGATGCCGGTATAAAAACTGATGTTGTTTCTCCGAAACTTTTGCCGGATTACAGACGCAAAGATAAATAGTAATATATTGGTTTTTCAGGCGGATTTTTTTGATATTCCGCCTGAAATAGCGTAAAAAATAATTATAATTAATTCAAGAAAGGCGATTATTATGACTCTTTTTGGTGGCGTTATTCCTGTAACAGGAATTTCATTTTTAATGTTATGTATATTTGGAATTTTATTTTTAGGCTATGCGCTTGGTCGTATAACAATTAAAGGTGTATCTTTAGGTGATGCGGGTGTTTTCATTATTGCACTCATTTTTGGTGCTGTATGCTTCAATCCTCTTATGGAATCACTTAAAATAGGTACAGACCCGAACAAAATTGCTTATGTAAATGAAGCTTTGGGAATTATCGAAAAAATCGGTTTGCTGCTTTTTGTAACATCTGTTGGTTTTATTGCAGGTCCAAAATTTTTCGGAAATATGAAAAAGAATTTTAAATCTTATGTTCTTTTAGGAGTTATTATAATTCTTGCAGGTGCAGTATCAGGTATTGGTTGTATTTATATGGGTAAAGGTATTGGCTTTGGTCCGGCAGGCAATTCCGAAGGCTTTACAGCTATGATTGTAGGTCTTATGTCAGGTTCTCTTACATCAACTCCTGCATTCTCAGCAGCAAAAGCTACTGTAAATCCTCAATACGAAAGCTTAGTATCAGTAGGACACGGTATTGCGTATATTTTTGGTGTCATCGGTGTTGTTCTTTTTGTTCAGCTTGTTCCTAAAATGGTAAAAGCAAATATGGAAGAAGAAAGAGCAAAAATTTCTACTTTTAAAGATGAAGGAAACAAAAACGAAAACGGCAAAAAATTATTTGATCTTGATGACCACGGTATTGCAGCATTTGCACTTGCTGTAATTTTAGGAATTATTGTTGGTAAAATAAAAATTCCGCTTACAGGTGCAGGATTATCTGGAACTTGCTTCTCTCTTACAGAAACAGGTGGATGCTTACTCGTTTCACTCGTTATGGGACATTTTAAGAATATCGGAAAAATGAATATTATGCCTGAACAGTCACTTCTTAAGCTTTTCAGAGAGCTTGGTTTGGTACTTTTCTTGGTTGGTGCAGGTATCCCGGGAGGCGCAGACTTTGTAGCTAACTTTGATCCTATGTATTTTGTATATGGAGTAATTATGACAATATTCCCTATGATTGTAGGCTTTTTCTTTGCAAAATATGTACTTAAACTTCCGCTTCTTAATAATCTCGGCTCACTTACAGGCGGTATGACAAGTACACCTGCGCTCGGAACTCTTATCAATGTTGCAAAAACAGAGGATGTTGCTGCTGCTTACGCTGCTACATATCCTATTGCACTTATATCAGTTGTTCTTGCTTCACAGTTCCTTATTATATTCTTTAAATAATTTGGTATATGATTCACGGCTCACAAATTTATTATAATTTGTGAGTCGAACATTGTGGACCAAAATAAAAAAACGAAAGGAAAAACTTTTATGCCGAAAATAAGAAAATTTGACACAAAAGTTCAGTATATTGAATACAGAGTTTTAAGAGAACTTGCAAGAGCCTTGTGGAATGACAAGCTTCTTCATAAGATTAATTCCATTCCTTCCGATATAGTTGCACAAAACGAAGCACCGATGCGTTGTTGTATCTATAAAGACCGTGCAATTATCCAGGAAAGAATAAAGATTGCAATAGGTGCAAATGATGAAGTAAATAAAAATGTAATACAGGTTATTTCTATTGCGTGTGATGAATGTCCGCACAGTGGATATTCTGTTACAGATACTTGCAGAGGATGTATGGCTCACAGATGCGAGGATGTGTGCAAATTTGGTGCAATATCTTATGACGAAAATCAAAAAGCGATTATTGATAAAGATAAATGTAAGAATTGCGGCGCTTGTGCAAAGGTGTGTCCATATAGTGCTATTGTAAATAAAAAAAGACCATGCGAAAACGCTTGTAAAATCGGTGCAATAAGTATGTCAAAAACAGGTGAAGCTGCGATTGATTACGATAAATGCACTTCGTGCGGTGCGTGTGTATATCAGTGTCCTTTCGGCGCAGTTGTTGACAGGTCTTATATACTTGATGTTATTGATATAATAAAGGAAAGTGAAAATAATACAAAATATAAGGTTTATGCTGCTGTTGCTCCCTCTATTGCCGGACAGTTTTCCTATGCAAAGTCAGGACAGATTTTATCGGGCATAAAAGAACTTGGTTTTTTCGATATAGTTGAAGTTGCTTTAGGTGCAGATATGGTTGCTTATGACGAAGCAAAGGAAGTTGGCGAAAGTGAGAGCTTTGTAACAAGCTCATGCTGTCCTGCATTTGTTTCTTATATTGAAAAAAATCAGCCTAAATTGAAGGAGCATATATCAAAAAATCTTTCACCTATGGCTATGATAGGCAAGAAAATAAAAGAGCTTGATGAGAACGCAAAGGTTATTTTTATAGGTCCTTGTACAGCAAAAAAAGCGGAATTTCAGCGTGAAGAAGTAAAACCTTATATTGACTACGCATTAACATTTGTTGAGCTTCAGGCGCTTTTTGACAGCCGTGATATTGAGATTGCAGACCTTCAGGAAATTTCACTTTCCGATGCTTCATATTTCGGAAGAATTTTTGCAAGAAGCGGCGGTTTAACCGATGCAATAAGGGAAGGACTTAAAGAACAGGGATATGATGACTTTGAGTTCAAGCCTGTAACCTGTAACGGAATAGAGGAATGTAAACTAGCTCTTTTAAAAGCACATAAAGGAGTAATAGATGTCAACTTCATTGAAGGTATGGCTTGTGATGGCGGTTGTATCGGCGGTGCCGGATGTCTCACACACGGAGAGATAAATAAAAAAGGCGTAGATAAATACGGGATGGAGTCAGATAAAAAAACTATTTTGGAATCAATAGAAAGCTTTAAGAAAAGGAAAGACATTTAATTTTTGACCTTCGCATATATTATTATGAAGATAATATGCGGAGGTCGATTTTTTTGCTTGACAGACTAATAGATTTACAAAAAAAAGAAGTTATAAACATAAAAGACGGAAAAAGACTTGGTTTTTTGTATGATATAGAAATTGATCTTGAAGAAGGGAAAATCGGTGCAATAATCGTTCCCGGTAAAACAAGATTTTTCGGCTTATTTAGTTTTTTATCTAAAAATGAGGAATATATTATATCTCACGACAAAATAAAAAAAATAGGTGATGATATAATTTTAGTTGAATATGATGAAAATAATTGAATAAAATTTTGTTGTAATAAAAATGTAATATTTACTAAATCCCTTGATATATATGCGTTTTTTGAATATAAAAAAACACAAACCCAAGATATTGTGAAAAAAAACAAAAAAAGACTTGATTTTTCACAAAATGTAGTGTATAATAAAAAACGCCAACACAAGATATAGTGTTTGAGCTTAATGTAAGGGAGAGCAGGAAAATGATACTTAATATAAGAAAAAGAGACGGAAGAATAGAAAACTTTGATAAGGAGAAAATTACTCTTGCTATATTAAAAGCAATGAATCATGATTTTATCAATGATGTAAAATGTGCTGAAAGTATAGCAGAAACAATATATAATCTCAATAAGGATATTGCAGATGTTGAAGAAATTCAGAACCTTGTTGAAATTGAGCTTATGAAATCGCAGTATAAAAATGTTGCGAAGTCATATATTTTGTACAGAGATAAGAGAAACATCGCAAGAGGAAGAAAAACCTACGATACATATATGAGTATTGTAAATACTATTGCAAATGATGTAACAAAAGAAAATGCAAATATGAATGCCGAAACACCTGCAG
>CAZZPN010000024.1:0-5995 GCA_964655495.1 uncultured Oscillospiraceae bacterium | reverse complement strand
ATGATGATGAAGTTTGCAAGTGTAACATCCCGTTCTTTTGTTAACGATATGCTTGTTTCCGATATAACAAGAGACTATGTAAAGAGTAATTACATTCATATTCACGACGCAGATTATTATCCTACAAAATCTCTTACTTGCCTTCAGCATCCTTTAGATAGAGTTTTAGGAGACGGATTTCGAGCAGGTCATGGTTCATCCCGTCCTGCAAAAAGAATTGAAACAGCAGCTATCTTGGCTTGTATTTCAATGGAATCAATTCAGAATGAAATGCACGGCGGACAGGCTATCCCTGCTTTTGATTTTTACCTTGCACCTTATGTTAAGTTTACTTTTATAGAAGAACTCGAAAAAATTGAAATTCTTGAAGGCGTTGATTTATCTGAGTACAAAGAAAAGGTAATTGATGATTATTTAATTAAAGACCTTGACGGTCTTACAGGAAAAGAGAGATACTTCCAGCACGCAATGAATTTAACCGTTAACCGAGTTCATCAGTCGATGGAATCTTTTATCCATAATATGAACACAATCCATTCAAGAGGCGGAAATCAGGTTGTATTTTCTTCAATCAACTACGGAACAGACACTTCTGCTGAAGGCCGTTGCGTAATGAGAGAAATTTTGAATTCAACATATAAAGGTGTTGGAAACGGCGAAACACCTATTTTCCCGATACAGATATGGAAGAAAAAAAGAGGAGTAAATTTCTGCGAGGGAGACAGAAACTACGACCTTTATAAACTTGCATGTAAGGTAACTGCAAAAAGATTTTTCCCGAACTTCTTGAATCTTGATGCTACATTTAATCAGCACGATAAATGGGATGCAAACGACCCGCAGAGATATAAATATGAAGTTGCAACAATGGGTTGCAGAACACGAGTTTTTGAGGACAGGCACGGAGAAAAAACATCAATCGGGAGAGGAAACCTTTCGTTCTCAACCATAAATATTGTTAAACTTGCTTTGGAGTGTAGAGAAATTGAAAATGAAGATGAACGCATAAAGGAATTTTTCAATAAGTTGCAGAGATGTATAGATGTAACTGCTCAACAGCTCTATGACCGTTATAATTTCCAGAGAACTGCTCTTAAAAAACAGTTCCCGATGCTTATGAACGGTATGTGGGAGAATAGCGATAAATATGCTCCGAATGATACTGTTAAAGACCTTTTGAAAACAGGAACACTCGGTATAGGTTTCATCGGACTTGCAGAAACTCTTATCGCACTTACAGGCAAACATCACGGTGAAGATGAAAAGGCGCAGGAGCTTGGACTCAAAATCGTTGAATATATGTACAATCAGATTAGAGAAATTGCAGAAGAAAAAAATCTCAATTTCAGCTTACTTGCTACTCCTGCTGAAGGTCTTTCAGGTAAATTTACAAGAAACGACCGTGAACAGTTCGGCATTATAAAAGATATAACAGACAAAGAATATTACACAAACAGTTCACATGTTCCTGTATGGTATAAATGCAGCGTTGAACATAAGGCGAAAACTGAAGCACCGTACCATAAATATGAGCTTGGCGGACATATTTTCTATGTTGAGCTTGACGGCGATGCAACACACAATCCTGCGTGCATTATGCAGACAGTTGAGCTTATGGACAAGCTTGATATGGGATATGGCTCTGTAAACCATACAAGAAACAGATGCCTGGACTGCGGCTTTGAAAATGCTGAACAGAATTTAGAGGAATGTCCTGTATGTAAGAGCAAAAATATAGATGTTATCCAGAGAATAACAGGTTACTTAGTTGGAAGTGTTAACAACTGGAATAACGCTAAAAAAGCTGAGCTTAAAGACCGTGTAACACACGAAGTGTAAGAGAATAAAAAATGGATGAACATAAACTTAAAAATACTTTTTTGAATATTGTTGATATAACATACAGTTCTGCGGTTGACGGTGAAGGTTTTCGTGATGTGCTTTTTGTGTGCTTCTGTCCTCACCGTTGCCCGGGTTGCCATAACCCTGAAACATGGGAAAAAGAAAACGGACATAAAGAAAGCTTATATGACATTTATAACAAGCTTACAAAAAGCAGTCTTACAAATATTACTTATAGTGGGGGAGAGCCGTTTTGCCAGGCTGACGGACTTATAGAACTATCGGAATATATTAAAAAGAATACCAAAAAAACAATATGGATTTATTCGGGTTATACTTTTGAAGAAATAATGAAAGACGAAAAGAAAAAACGCCTGCTTTCCTATTGCAGCGTTTTGGTTGATGGAAGATTTGAGAAAAAGTATTTTAAAGAAAATTTACGCTTTAAAGGTTCTGAAAACCAAAGAATAATAGATGTAAAAAAAAGCATTGAAAAAAATTGTGTTATTTTGTGGAACGATGATATTGACATAATTTAAAAAATAGTTTATAATAGTTAGTATAAAACAGCCTTAAAAAGTTTCAAGGCTGTTTTATATGTCTTTGAAAAAGAGGTGAGAATATGACATTTACAGAGCTTTTTAGTGAGTCAGAACAAGTGGAAAAATATTCCGATGTATTTAAGGAATGTGTTATAGAAGAAAAAAACTTTGTAAAAGAGGAAAGAAAGCTTGAAATATCGGTGCGTTCAAAAAAAATAATTGATAAAAATGCAATTATGGCAATAGCAGGCGATATAAAAAAAGTTTATGACTTAAATTCAATAAAGATTTTCACAAAATACGATACTGATATGTTTGACGAAAACTACTATATTCATATTCTTACATATCTTTCTCTTAAATTTCCTGCATTAAAAACATTTATTGAAGGCTCATACGCAGAATATGAGGAAGAAATTCTTACTGTACATTTAAGAACACACGGAGCAGATATGCTTAGCGCCAACGGCGTTTGTGAGGAAATAAAAAAGCTTGTTAAAAGTGAATTTTCTTTGGATATCGAAGTTTTGTTTAAAGATACAGTTGAAATCGAAACCAATTTAGATGATTATATAATCCAGCGAGATGAAGAATTGCAGGAAATAATCGAGGAAGAAGCGAAACTTGCTCTTGAAAGGGCAGAAATAATAAAAGAAAAAAAGCGTGAAGAACGAGCTGAAAAAAAGAGAGAAAAAGAAGAAAGAGAAAAATATCTTGAAGAACACCCCGAAGAAAAGAAAAAGCTTGAAAGCGTCATAATAGGTAAATTGATCGAAGATGGCGAAATTATCGAAATGCAATATATCAATCAAAATTCGGGAAATGTTTTGGTTGAGGGAGAAATTTTCTTTACTGAAGATAAAGTTACAAAAAATGAATCTGTTATTTTTATGATGTATGTAACAGACGGAACATCCTCTATAATGGTAAAGAAATTTTTCAAGAATAAAGAATCATATAATGTTGTTAAAGACAGGCTTACAGTCGGAACCTGCATCAGAATGACGGGTGTGGCGAAATTTGATGACTACTTAAAAGATGTTATTGTTCAACCGTTTTCAATTCAAAAAGTAGATAAAAAAGTCCGTAAGGATGAGAGCGAAGAAAAAAGAGTTGAGCTTCATCTTCATACGACTATGTCTGTTACTGATGGTATGAGTGATGTTAAAGACCTTATAAAACAGGCGCATAAATGGGGACATAAGGCGATTGCAGTAACCGATCACGGTGTTTTGCAGGCGTACCCTGAAGCTTACGCACTTGGCAAAAAGCTGGGTATGAAAATTATATATGGAATAGAAGCATATCTTGTTGACGATTTTGCACAAATCTATGTAGGTGAAAAAGACTACAATTTTTCTGATGCAGAAATTACTGTTTTTGATTTTGAAACAACAGGTGTTGCTGCTGAAAATGACAGAATAATTGAAATCGGTGCGGTAAAATGCAAAAACGGAAAAATTATTGACAGATTTTCAAAGTTTGTTAATCCTGAGCGCCCTATCCCCGGAAAAATTACACAGCTTACAAATATAACTCAGGATATGGTTGAAAATGAGCCTACCGAAAGGGAAATCATTCCTGAATTTCTTGAGTTTATCGGTGATAGCATTTTGGTTGCGCATAATGCGTCGTTTGATGTGGGCTTTTTGAATATGGCTTGTAAAAGATTAAATCTTGAAATGAAAAATCCCTATCTTGATACACTTGATTTTTCACGAAGAATTTTTACTGAGTTTAAAAACCATAAGCTCGGAACTATTGCAAAGGAGCTTAATATTTCGCTTGAGGGTGCGCACAGAGCTGTTAACGATACTGAATGTTTATACGGAATTTTTAATATACTTATTGAAAAAGCGAAAGAAAAAGGTGTAAAAACCTTTAAGGAATTAAATGCTGCTTTACCTAATAATGCTTATAAAAATAATCCATATCATGCTATAATTCTTGTTAAGAATCAAACAGGACTTGTGAATCTTTATAAGCTTGTTTCAAATTCAAATCTTGAGCATTTCTACAGAAAGAGACCGAGAATGTTAAAAAGCGAGCTTCATAATATGAGAGAAGGTCTTATTTACGGAAGTGCCTGCGAAGCAGGGGAGCTTTATCAGGCAATTTTGTCGGGAGCTAAGGAAGAAGAGATAGAAAAAATTGCAAATTTTTATGATTACCTTGAAATTCAGCCTCTCGGAAATAACAACTTTATGCTTGAAAACGGAACTGTAAACTCAAGAGAAGAACTTATAAATATCAATAAAAAAATAATAGAAATCGGAAGAAAGCTTGGTAAAATGACTGTCGCAACGGGCGATGTTCATTTTCTTAATCCCGAAGACAGCGTATATAGAAAAATAATTATGTACGGTCACGGCTTTTCGGATGCAGATAATCAGGCACCTTTATATCTTCGTACAACCGAGGAAATGTTAGATGAGTTTTATTATCTTGATGACGATGTAAAAAAAGAAATTGTCATCACAAATCCGAATATCATTTCCGATATGGTAGATGATATGATTATTCCTATTCCCGAGAAAAAATGTCCGCCTTCTATTCCGGGGTCTGATGAAGAATTAAGGGAAATGTCTGTTAAAAAGGCAAAAAGGATATACGGAGATCCGCTTCCTGAGCTTGTTCAGAAAAGAATGGATAAAGAGCTTGATTCCATTATTTCAAACGGCTATGCTGTTATGTATATAATTGCACAAAAGCTTGTAAAAAAATCACTTGATGACGGATATCTTGTTGGCTCAAGAGGCTCTGTCGGCTCATCATTTGTTGCGTTTTTATCGGATATAACCGAAGTTAATTCACTTTGTCCGCACTATGTATGCCCGGAATGTAAGCACAGTGAATTTATCGAGGACGGCTCATACAGTTCAGGCTGTGATATGCCGAAGAAAAACTGTCCGAAATGCGGAATTGATATGATACGGGACGGACACGATATACCGTTTGAAACCTTCCTCGGCTTTGCGGGAGATAAAGAGCCTGATATCGACCTTAACTTTGCAGGAGAATATCAGCCGACTATCCATAAATATACAGAAGAGCTTTTCGGAGAAGGTCATGTTTTCAGAGCAGGTACAATAGGTACTATTGCCGAAAAGAACGCTTTTGGTTATGTAAAAAAATACTGTGAAGAAAACGGTGTTTCATATAACAATGCAGAAATGACGCGTCTTTCTATCGGATGTAACGGTGTAAAGAAAACGACAGGTCAGCATCCGGGTGGCGTTATGATTGTGCCGAAAGAATATGAGGTTTATGAATTTACGCCTATTGCTCATCCTGCTGATGATCCCGAAAGTGATATTATAACCACACACTTTCAATATACATATCTTCATGATTGTCTTCTTAAGCTTGACTTACTCGGACACGACGATCCTGCTATGATAAGAATGCTCCAGGACCTGACAGGTATTGACCCTAAGAGTATTCCCCTTGACGATGAAGAAACCATGTCTTTATTCTTAAATACAAATGCACTTGGGGTAACACCGGAGGAGATTGGCTCTGAAGTCGGTACTTTGGGACTTCCTGAATTTGGTACAGGCTTTACCCGTCAGATGCTTATTGATACAAAGCCGACAACTTTTGCTGAGCTT
>CAZZPN010000023.1:0-11775 GCA_964655495.1 uncultured Oscillospiraceae bacterium | reverse complement strand
TATTCATCCTGACAGAAATAAGATTTCATTCCATGAAATATTCCGACACTTCCTGTATTTACAGTTGCCGCTGTTTCAAATGTATCTATACCTCTGCCTGCAGCTTCACATCCGATAAGTTCAACTTCTTTATCCTCTATAAAATTGTAAAAGCTTCCGATAGCGTTTGAGCCACCGCCTACACAAGCCAAAACTGCGTCAGGAAGTCTGCCCTCTTTTTGCAAAATCTGTGCCTTTATTTCTTTTGAAATTACTTTTTGAAAATCTCTTACAATAGTTGGAAAAGGATGAGGTCCCATAACAGAGCCGAGGCAATAATGGGTATCCGAAAGTCTTTTTGCCCATTCACGCATCGCTTCCGAAACTGCATCTTTTAAAGTAGCAGTTCCCGAAGTTACAGGGACTACTTCTGCACCTAAAAGTCTCATTCTATAAACATTAAGCGCCTGTCTCTCTGTATCTTCTTTTCCCATAAATACAACGCACTCCATATTAAGAAGTGCTGCGGCAGTTGCAGTCGCAACACCGTGCTGTCCCGCACCGGTTTCAGCAATAAGCCTTGTTTTGCCCATTTTTTTTGCTAAAAGTGCCTGACCGAGCACATTGTTTATTTTATGTGAGCCGGTATGATTAAGGTCTTCTCTTTTTAGATAAATCTTTGCTCCACCAAGGTCTTCAGTCATTTTTTTGGCAAAGTAAAGTCCTGATGGTCTTGCAGCATATTCTTTTAAAAGTTCATCAAGCTCATCATTAAATTCTTTATCGTTTTTGTAAAATTCATAAGCTTTTTCAAGCTCATTGATGGCGTTCATCAAGGTTTCAGGTACATACTGACCTCCATGAATTCCAAACCTTCCTTTTTTTTCTGTCATTTTTCTTCTTCCTTTCAATTCTCTTTCGTTGGTTTCAAGGAATAAAAAAATCCCTGAAAGAAATTTTTCTTAAAAACTTCTTTCAAGGACGAATAAGTAAAATAAAACTATCCGCGTTGCCACCTTGATTCACAGATTATTTCTGTGCACTTTAAAGAGTACCAACATACTCCCGACTTTTAACGCAAGTCTCTCGTCAGTGCATTTAACACTGCCCTCAACAGTCCATATTATTCAGAATACCTTGCGGAACTCACACCGTAATCCGCTCGCTCATAAAGGCATTGCCCTGATTTTTTTCTGTCTCAACGGTTTAAAATTCTTTTAGCTTTCTATGTGGTATATTATAGCACCGTTTTTTTAATATGTCAATAGTTTTTTCCTTATATCACAGAATTTTTTTAAGTTGTTCTTTGATAAATAAAAAATCATTATCGGAATAATAGTAGTGCCATGAGTTCTCCAAAATATAATTTTTTGAATATTTGCAATTCTTAAAATATTTCATAGAGCTTATTGATACCATCTCGTCTTTTCTGGAGAAAAAAGTATAACAATCAGTTTTTATTATATTTACAATCTTTCTCGCTTCCTTTGACAAAGAAAATAAATCGTTATACCTCGGAAGCCACAAAAGATATTTAAAAAGATTTTTATCATAAGGAACACTGTGTGTTTTTGAAGAGCGTTCAAGTAAGGGATTGTTTTTATCAGATTTTTCAAAAATAAGTTTAAATGAATTAATAGCAGAAACAGGTTTTAAGAAAATTTTTAAGGGACACGCAAAAAGTATAAGCTTTTTAATTTTTTTAGGATGCTTTTTATAAACATTCAAAGAAAGAAGTGTTCCCATAGAATGTCCTATTAAAATTATATCCCGATATTCTTTTTCAAGCTTTAAAATGAGGCTTTCAACCTGATTTTCCCATTTTTTCTTTGAGGTATGCGCAAAATCTAAAAAACTCCCGCCATGACCCTCAAGAAGAATATTATATACAGAATAATTTTCGGGAATACAAGTAATCATATCATCAAAATATCTCGGTGTTCCGAAAATACCGTGAATAAGCACAACTGCTGTGCTTTTTTCTGTCGATATTTTTATATATTCACTGTGATTCATTTTCTTCCCCGCTATTGTCATTTAAAATATCATTGTTGTTATCTAAATATCCGCACTCTATCATACATTCAATAACTTTTTCCTGCCTTTCATAAGCAAGTTTTGGATTAACATCCAAAGAATATACAGAAGGTGCATTTGGAATACCTGCAAGAAGCGTACATTCGAAATCTGTTAATTGAGAGGGCTTTTTCCCAAAATATCCCATCGAAGCATCATAAATGGAATAATAACCGCTTCCATAATATATTCCATTCATATAAAGCTCCAGAATTTTTTGTTTGTCATAGGTTTTCTCTAAATCGTGTGCTATAAAAAGCTCAATTATTTTTCTCTCTAAAGTATGCTCCATAAGAGGAAAATACATATTTTTTGCAAGCTGCTGTGTTATTGTACTTCCGCCCTGCTCCATTTTCTTTGCTTTGATATTTTTTGATATTGCACGAAATGTTCCTATTACATCAAAACCTTTATGATTATAAAAGCGTTTATCCTCAGCGGCAACAACAGCATTTACATATATTTCCCTTATATCTTCAATATTTGTATAGTTATCCTTTTTTTCAATCTCTGCTACTGCAACTGTAAGCGGTTTTTCGTTAATGATTTTCTTATATTTGTCATATCCGTCTTTAACAAAAATTCCGACAACTGCAATAACAATTATAATAAAAATACTTATTAATCTTTTAATTGTCTTCATATTATATCCCAAATTCCTGACTTTAATTTCCTTGTAGAACAATTGTGAAATAATTAAACGATTCAGATGCTCGTTTATCACTATATTGTTGTATTATTTACAAGGATATTTTTCTATCCTCGCCGTCCCCTATGCGTATTATATTAAACTCTTTTTTTGACGGTGTCGATACTGCAATATCTATACTGATACCGATTTTTGGCTCAAATATCGGAAAAACAAGTGAGTCTTCCGCTTTCAAACATTTAATTTTTTCTATAGCGTCTTTAACAGATACAGTAATATTTTTTATATAATTATTCATTTTTTTCTCCTCCGTTTTTATTTGAAGTAAGATATGATTCAATATAACATATTTTTTTGTATTTTTCAATATTTTTCACACAAATCACAAAAATTTTAATTTTTATAACATTAATCGGGAAAACAATATAAAACTATCATTTTCCCGATTTAGTATTAATATTTAAAAATTTTTACCAGGGTTTTATGTGCCAACTAATGCAGTGCTCAGGCACAGGTTCACCGATTTTTCTGGGGGTAAGCTTATTTACAAGACATCTGTGATTCTCTTTAAAATCCTCTATCGTAAGTACACGACTTTTTATAGAAACAGGTGGATTAAAACCCATTTCATAGAGAATAGGTCCGTCGTAGCCTGCATTTTCCAAAGCGTCAACAATTTCATCCCAATCAATGATTCCCTCTCCGGGCAACCAATGTCTTTCGTTTAACAAATCATAATCAGAAACATGCGTTGTTATGATTTTATCGCCCAAATCAGATATAAAATCAATGTTTTTTTGTGATAGTAGATGATTTGTGTCGAAGCAAACCTTGAGTCTGTCATCGTGAGAAATAATTTTTTTGATGTCATAAGAATCTCTGCCCAAGCATGTACGAGGCAAGTTCTCAACAGCAACGACAGCTCCGTTTTTTTCAGCAATATCTGCAAGTTGTGAAAGTGTTTTTCCTGCGGTTTCAAGCATTTTTTTCACGCTCGTTTT
The DNA here is from genome assembly GCA_964655495.1 of uncultured Oscillospiraceae bacterium. GTDB lineage: Bacteria > Bacillota > Clostridia > UMGS1840 > UMGS1840 > UMGS1840. The sequence goes on along the minus strand of CAZZPN010000023.1, from coordinate 8,070 downwards.
CATCAATCGGCTCACCACTCGGATGCACAACTATAATTTTTATTCCGACTGCACTTGCTTTTTCAATTAATTCTTCAAAATATTTCAAAGTATTCTCATGAACATAGGGATTTTCATCTGCAGGATTAATTTCGCTAAACGGTCCAAAGGGTAAATGCAATGACCATAGATTTATTCCGTATCTATCTGCTTTTGTTTTTATTTCTTCTCAGTTAATATTCTTGTATTTTTCAGGAGCAAAAGATAGTTCAAGCTCTTTTACTCCTGAATTTTTCATATCAATTAAATTTTGTTCTGTAAGCTCCTGCATTCCGCATGAAGACATACAAAATCTGAATTTTCCCATAGGAAATTTCCTCCAAATTTTATTTCATAAGTTTACAAATACTGTTGGTAAATTCAACCGGGTCATCAATTGGAAGTCCTTCGATAAGACGAGCCTGATTATATAAAAGCTTTGTATATGCTTCGAGTTTTTCTTCTTCATTTTTTTCGTATGCTTCTTTAAGAACTCCGAAAACATCGTGATTTTCGTTGATTTCAAGAACTTTTTCAGCTTTTACATTTTCAGAGTTTGGCATCTGTTTAAGAACTTTTTCCATTTCGATTGAAAGCGCACCCGCCGCAGATAAGCACACCGGATGACTTTTAAGTCTTTTTGAAACTTTAACTTCCTTTATTTCATCTTTGATAAAGCTTCCCATTTTTTCAAACATTTCTTTATACTGCGTAGTTTCTTCATCGCTCTTTGTATCTTCATCAAGACCTAAATCTCCGTTTGCAACAGACTTGAATTCCTTATCACAGAAATTCATCATCATCTGAAGTGTGAATTCATCAATTTCATCTGTGCAGTAAAGTATTTCATAGCCTTTATCTGTAACAAGTTCAGCCTGCGGAAGCTTTTCTAATTTGTCCATACTCTCTCCGCACGCATAATATATATATTTTTGGTCTTCCTTCATTCTTCCGACATATTCTTCCAAAGTAACATATTTTTTGTCTTTTGAAGAATAAAACATTAAAAGATCCTGCAAAAATTCTTTGTTTGCACCAAAGCCGTTATAAACTCCGAATTTTATTGTTTTACCGAAATTATTGAAAAATTCTTCATATTTTTCTCTTTCGTTTTTAAGCATTGAAAGAAGCTCGGATTTTATTTTTTCCTTAATTTTCTTTGCTATAAACTGAAGCTGTCTGTCATGCTGCAAAAGCTCACGAGATATGTTTAAAGACAAATCTGCTGAATCGACAAGTCCCTGAACAAAGCTGAAATAATCAGGCAACAAGTCACCGCATTTTTCCATAATAAGAACTCCGTTTGAATAAAGCTCCAAACCTTTTTCGTATTCTTTAGAATAAAAATCATACGGCGTACGGGAAGGAATATACAAAATTGCATTATAGCTTGTTATTCCGTCAACATTTGCATGAACATATTTTAGCGGTTTTTCATAACCAAAGTGCTTGTCCATATAGAAGTTTTCATAGTCTTCCGCTTTAAGTTCATTTTTATTTCTTCTCCATATAGGAACCATACTGTTTAAGGTTTCATCTTCAAAATAGTCTTCATATTCTGCATCAACACCTTCAACGCCTGTTCCCTCTTTGAGCTTTGATTTTTTTGAGAGCATTTTTATCGGATAACGGATAAAATCTGAATATTTCTTTACTATGTTTTTAAGTCTGTATTCATCTAAAAATTCATCATAGTTTTCATCATCAGTGTTATCTTTTATTCTAAGAACAATTTTTGTACCTGTATCTTCTTTATCACATTCTTCGACGCTGTAACCACTTGTACCCTTTGACTCCCATTTATAGCCACAGTCAGAGGAAGCACTTTTGGAATAAACGCTTACACAGTCTGCAACCATAAATGCACTGTAAAAACCAACTCCAAACTGACCTATAATATCAACATCATCTTTTTTCTCATTTTCATTTTTGAAAGCAAGAGAACCTGACTTTGCAATAGTTCCTAAATTATTTTCAAGCTCCTCTTTTGTCATTCCAATACCCATATCGGAAATTGTAAGCGTTCTGAGGTCCTTATTTGCTTCTATTCTGATAAAATATTTTGACTTATCAAAATCGACATTTTCATCTGCAAGTGCATTGTAATAAACCTTATCAATAGCATCACTTGCGTTTGAAATAAGCTCTCTTAAAAAAATCTCTTTATGTGTGTATATTGAATTTATCATTAAATCCAATATTCTTTTTGATTCTGTTTTAAACTGTTTTGTTGCCATTTTTAAATTGACATCTCCTTTTAGGTTGTATATTTTTAAATTGTATTGTTAGCACTCTCTTTTATTGAGTGCTAATATTATTATATCAAAGCAATTCTCTTTTGTCAAGTGCTTTTCCTAAAAAACTTAATTATTCTTCGGCGACACCGTTTCTCACTAAAAAAGGCATTTTTACCGAATTATTTCGTATTTGTTTTGGCATACAACCGAAATATTTTGCAAAAATTCTATTGAAATTTCTTATAGTACCAAAGCCGGCTTCATAAGCAACTTCACTTATGTGCATATCGGTTTCATCTAACAATCGTTTTGCTTCACGAAGGCGCATACAGTTTACAATCTGTGTAAAGTACATATTACTTTTCTGGCTAAAAATTCTGCTTAAATGAACAGGTGTAACAATGAGCTTCGTGAGCTTTGCAAATATGGTCAGGATATGGGTTATCAGATGGTTGTGCATACAAACAATACTGAAATGTAGCAGATATCTGATGACTGGGATGAAGATAAGCTCATCGTAAAAAAAGACGGTTCAAAATATGTTGATGAAGGTGGCTGCGAAAACTGGATGTGTGAAGAAGATTTGCTCTGCAGTACAGATGAGCAGCTTAACGATGCTATTGACGGAATCAAAAAGATTTATGATGAATATCTCACTCGGAAAATTATCAAAAAACTCAGGATTAAATACAACAAAAAACAAGTCCGGTGTGGACTTGTTTTTTGTTTATTAATATTTATTTTATTTCGTTTAAAAGTCTCACTACAACGGGATTTTTTTCTTTTCCCAAAATATCAAGCTGATTTAATATAATTGAGCCCTTGCCGCATTTGATTTCGCCCATTGCGATAACCTTATGCCAGCTTCCGTTTTCATCCTGATTTCCTGATGTTAAAACAGGGATTATATTTTCGCCTTCAATAGTTGTATAAATAACAGGCGACATTCTGTCAACATTTTCGTCATATAAATATCCGAATTCGTTTGCAGAAAGTCTGTTTACAAAACGGTGATTAGTATCTCGTGATACAAAATAAAGCGGACTCATTCCACAATCGGTTGCTGTTATTTTATTTCAGAGGATGTTATATTCACCTTCGGATAATGGAGAAATAACAACGACTTCACCGTCCTGTGCTTTTTGTTCATACATACTTCTGTTTTTATTATATTCCTCATAAGAAATCTGATTGAAGTTTTTGAGTTCTTCTTTTTTATAGATTTTAAAGTTTTCTTTTGTATAATTAATAACCTCACCGTCAGCTATTGCTGCCATATATACGATAATCTCATCTTTATCGTCAGTTTTAGGAGAGATAAATTCAATATATCCCTGAAATCTTTCGTCTTTAGCATCAATTACAGATGAATAAATAGTTTCGCCTTTATATTCAACCATATATGAAACTTTGTCAATCTTCTTACTGTCCGAAACAAGATATGTTTCAAGCTTAATATTTTCATCATCAAAGAATGTAAATCTGTCCGAACGGATACTTAAGAATACATCGCTTAAACATTCTCTGTATTCAAAGTATGCAGGCTTCGGAGTACGCTTGCAGTCCATAATTGTTTTCATCCAGCCGCTTGGCCATGCGTCAATAAAAAGATGAATTGCAAATGTATTTATAAGCGGATTTCTTCTTAATGAAGAAGTCATCAATTTTGTTGCAAATTTCTGGTGTTTATGGCTTTCCTCTACCCATTTTTCCAAAGATGACGGAGTTTCATAGAAGAAATAATGAAAAGGTCCCGTCTGTGCGTTAATAATATTATTCGGATCAAAAGGTTCCCTTAACCAGTCTGATGGATAATCGCTTCTCATCACATCCGCAAAGTCAAGTCCTTCAGCACCAAACTCACCGCAGCCACAATGCCAACCGGGAAATACATCGAGCCAATAGCCCTTATGTAATTTTCCCATATCAAGTCCGTGTCCGTTGTACCACATTGTGTAACAATGGTTGTCCGGCATAAGCTTTGAAGGCGGGTCATAATCTCCGTCAACATGCTTTGTAACTCTGTCGGGATTGTTCATCTTTATAATGTTGTCAGCTGCTTCAAACAAATTCATCATATCTTTTCTTGTTATCATTCTGTGCGGCATATTTGATGAATTCGGGAACGGCTCGTTTATATAGCTGTCGATTATACAACACGGATGGCTTCTTATAAGCTTTTCCATTTCTTCTGCTTGTCTTAATGTTTCGCAATACTGATTAATTCTTATTGTTCCGAAAAGCGGCATATCAGTCTGAATCATAAGACCAAGTCTGTCGCAATAATCATAAATTTCTTCCTGAACCGGTCTTTGAGTAAGCCTTAAGAAATTCATATTACACAACTTTGCAAGAAGCATATCATCAATAAGCTGTTCAAAATCGCCTCTTAAAACATCCTGTTGTTCATAGCCCATTGTATTGGCACCACGAAGACAAATTTCTTTACCGTTAAGATAAAATTTCCCTTTTGGTGTGCTTTCCAAATCCTGAGTAAAATCTCTTATACCAAACTGTCTTGATTTTACAGACACTAATCTTCCGTCAACATACATTTTTATCTGTACCTGATAAAGATACGGTGTATCCGGCTCCCAGATTTTTCTGTCGTTTATTTCAACAGGAATGATAAATCTGTTATATCCCGGGCCAATTTTTAATTTTTCGCCCTTACCAAGACTGCCGTTTGCAATCATTTTAGCTTCCGTGAGTGTATCACCAACTCCTGCCTCTAAGTATGTAACAGGTGTATAACGCATATTTTCAAAAACAGTTTCTTTAAAATTCTGTCCGTAAACACTTATTTCAAATTCTATGTCGTTATTTTTTTCTTCGCAATTGTGACATTCAACCCACATTTCACAAGCATTTGAGTTTACTCTCGGGAAAATATCTGAAATAAACTGTTTTTCTCTTACTTCTACAAAAACTTTATTGTATATACCAAAACCGGGCGGACAGTGATGCCATCCCACAAGGGCATCATCCCAGCCGAGACCTGTTGCGGCATATATTTTATCACCGGTTACTTTTTCTCCGTTTATGTTAGCATTTCCCATCATAACATTATCGTTTTTAACTATAACCTTAAGTGTGTTTTTGCCGCACTTTACTGCATTTGTTATTTCAAATTCAAACGGAGCAAAAAAGCCTTCGTGTCTGCCGACAAATGCATCATTAACAAAAACCTCAGCTATATAATCCACACCTTTAAAGCAAATGAAAACTGCTTTATCCGATGAAAAACTCACTTCAAACTCTGATTTATAAACAGCGGTATGTTTCCCAATCGGACCACTGTAATAAGGTATTTTCAAAGCTTTTTCTTCACTCTCATCAAGTGAGAACATAAAATCAGTTATTTCTACCTGGGTTAAAAGCTCATTTACAGACGGAGCATAATTTGAAAGATAAGGCTTATAATATTCTCTTAAAGAAGAAAGTTCATTATATAGTTCTTCCTTTGTTTCCATCTTTTTAAAAGGAACAAAAGCATTATCCGAGCCTTTTTCCAAAGTTATTTTCACATCCGGAAGTTTATCAGGGACAATCTGCACAAGTCCTCTGTCTTTTCCGGCACTGTATCCTGCTGCAATATCAGCAAATCTGTCATTTTTAGCCATACATACACCTTCTTTTATATATTTTTAAAAGTTATAATTACACTTCTACAAATATATTATATAAAAAAGCAAGAAATAAATCAATAGCAAAAATTGATTTATTTCTTGCAGATTTTATGTTTAAAATTACTTAAAAAACTCTTTATTCCAATATTACACAGCTTCCCTTTTTCAATATATTATCCGAAAATGAATTAAGCTCTTTTATTTTATCGGGAGTGGTAAGATATTTTTTTGCAACCAGAAACACATCTTCGTCTTTTGAAGGGAAATATGCCACAACAGGCGCTCTGTTAATCTTTTTAGGTGAATTTTTATCCAGATTAACCGATATAACCGGAGTAATATCATTTTTTTGTGAAAGATATGATGATAATTTTACATTAGATCTTATTTCAAGCATATTGTTTCCGGCAATCACATAAGAAAGATTTTCGGGCTTACACATAACCTCTATGTTTTCATAGTTACAATCTGTTTTAATTGGTTGTGCATAATCAAAGTTTATATTTTTTGTTTCACATCTTATTCCGCTTTGAGTTCTGTATAGTACCTTGCACATAAGAGTACATGACATTTCTATTCTTCCGCCTGTCATAGCTGCACTTTTGGTAACAGCCTCAGCCTTAACCGAATAAACTTCACTTATAACTGTATCTTCAAATTCAAGTAATTCCTTGACAGGAACTGAATCGGAAAATACATCGGAATAAACTAAAGTACTTAATGTATCTTTTGTTATATTTTCTTCAAAGTAAGGAGAAAACGCATCATTCACATACTCTGTAACAATTTTTGTGCATGCTTTCATACGTAGCTCTATAACTCCGGTTACGGTTACTCCTTTTCCGAAGCTCTCATCACCTCTTATAACTTCGCAGGCAGCTTTTTTTGTTTCGACACTGTACATAAGAGTCATATTGTCATCTATTCCGTTGACATCAATTATTTCAGTAAACGGGGTTTCAAACCTTACATTCTCAAGTGTGGAAATATCCGAAAGGTAAAGAAGCTCAACCATTATATTTCCTTTAAAAACTGCTTTGTTAGTTATAGCTTTAAGCTCGTTTTGCGGTGTACTTACTGACGGAAGTGAAAAAACAGGAGAAATATTTATTTTTTCATTCTTTATTGCGCGAATACAAGTTGAAGATAGCTCCTTTTTCTGACAGCAAATATCTTTGTTTTCGGTAAAATTATTAAGATTAGTGTTAGAATAAAGGTCAACAACAGCAGTTACATTAATTCTTATCCCGAGTTTTCTTGAATTAATAAGTACACACGGCTCGTTGATACACTTTATATGTACATCTTCGTTATCCCACGAAAGATTGGTAGGAATATCCGCATCCATAGTAAAATTCTCTTTTGTTTCCAAAACACAGATGTTTTCACTTGATGCGTCTTCAGGAATATAAACAATTTTTGAAATCGCTTCTAGCTTAAGATTGCACGAATCGTTTGTAAAGGAATAATCAGTTATAAAACATTCACAAAAAGATGAAAGAATTTTCAGAACATCACCTTTTGAATCAGGTACATTCAAATCCCATTCCAGCTTTTTTGAAACGCTTTTTTTCAAAATGTTGTTTGTAATAATTGTTTCGTTCATATTAAATCTCCTCATAAAAAATTATAGTTTTTATACCAAAATATATGAACGAAGATGTACAATTATTCCTTTGTTTTAAAAACAGCTACAACTTTGTGAATGGGTACCCCCTGAGATGAAAAGCGTTCTTCATACTCTGTCATAATATTCCCTTCGGGTTTTTCTTTATGAAGGTCATTATAAAGCTCTAAAATCTCCATAGGATAATTTTCAATTTCTTCTAACGAAAACTCCCATAAAAGAACATTATCGGTCTTAAACTGAATCTCTGCGCCATCTATAAGTATTTTTTCATATTTCTTTAAAAAACCGTTATGTGTCAGTCTTCTTTTTTTCTGCCCTGACTTTTTCCAGGGGTCTGAAAAATTCAGATAAAGTCCTGCAATAGATTTTTCATTGAACACAGTATCAATAAGAGAGGCATCTGTATTTGCATATCGTAAATTTTTTATACCTTCGGATTTTGTTGCAGCAATAGCAATAACATCTGCACATTTCTCAAAAGCAATATAGTTTATATCGGGATTAAGCTTTGCAAGCTGTGTTATAAAATTACCTTTACCTGCCCCTATTTCTATCA
>CAZZPN010000022.1:0-11906 GCA_964655495.1 uncultured Oscillospiraceae bacterium | reverse complement strand
TACCACATGTGAAAACAACAATCTCACTGTTCTAGATTTCTTTAACATTCATCCGCTTGACCCAAAAGATAGCGAGCTTGTACCTGCAGGCCTTCACCCAAGTGATAAAGGTCATGTGATAATGGCGCAGGTTATAGCAGAAGAACTTATGAAAATATAATTAGATATTATCATATAAAAATAAAGAGGTACATATCATGAGTAACTTTATAAAAAAAGCCACACCTGAGTCGTGTGGAATTTCGTCAAAAAATATTCTTAAATTTGTGGAAGCTATTTGTCAAGGCTTACCCGACCAGGAAACACATTCTTTTATGCTTATAAGACATGGTAAAATGCTGTTTGAAGGATATTTTTCACCATATAATGAAGAAACAGAACATTCTTTGTTTTCTGTAAGCAAAGCATTTGCAAGTACAGCTATCGGTTTTTTGGTAGCAGAAGGTAAAATCAAAACTGATGACTATATCTGTGAATATTTTCCCGAATTAATAACTGATGATATTAATAAAGAAAATCTGAAAATAAGAATTCACGATTTGCTTTCGATGTCTTTCGGTCAACAAGGCGGAGCAGTACACGAAGGTCAGAAGCGCAACGATTTGTCAAGTGCAATGTTGTATGACTTTTTCTACAGAAACAAAGATATCGAATGTGGAAAAGAATTTCGTTACGATTCTTACGGAACATATATGCTGTCGGCGCTTATAAGTAAGCTTACAGGAAAAACGATTGTTGAATATCTTATGCCTAAGCTTTTTGAGCCTTTGGATATCAAGGAGCCTTATTATATAAAAGACGATTTAGGTATCAGTATCGGATATTCGGGAATGAGACTAAGACTTCGTGATTTGGCAAAAGTAGGTCTTACATATTTAAACGGCGGTGTGTGGAACGGTAAACAGATTATTCCTTTTGATTGGATAAAATTAGCTACCCAAAAGCATATCTCATCGGAAAATTGTGCTACCGGCCCCGATTGGCAGGAAGGATATTGCTATCAGTTCTGGAAAGGAAAACACAATACTTTTCGTTTTTGCGGTGCATATGGGCAGATGTGCGTAATTATGCCTGAATATGATGCAATTTTTGCTATAAATTCCGGTTATGATAACGATAAGCTTTCTTATATTTTAAATACATTCTACGAGAATATTATGTTTAATATGAAAGATAGTCCTTTACCTGAAGATAAAGAAAATAACGATAAGCTTGATAATGTTTTATCAAATTTATGCCTGACATATCAATTTTCCGAAATGTCTCCTATGGCTGAATTTGTAAGCGGAAAAACTTACGATATAAAAGAAAAAGGCGGTTACAATGCAGTTAAATTTGAATTTTCAAAAGATATTGTTACTGTAACGCTGAGCGGCAATTCCGATAGCTATACATTTGAGGCAGGATTCAGCAATGCCGTTTGGGGAAGAGCAGACGGTACACATTTTGCTTCTCTTGAAAATAAAGATAATTCCGATATAATCGGCACAGCAATATGGCACACAAAAAAAGATTTGGAAATTACCGTAAGACTTTTCGGAACACCGTCAATTTTTAAAATTATTGCAGATTTTTCAAAAGAGCCGAATGTTAAACTTGTTACACACAGATGTAAATTTTAAAATAATAATTCAGGGAGAAATTAGATATGCTTATTAAAAACGGAAATATACACAATGCTGTCCAAAAAGAAGCATTTGTTGCTGATATTTTAATAGAAGACGGAAAAATTAAAGAAATAGGGAAAAATCTCGTTGCAAAAGAAAATGATGAAATTATAGATGCTTCGGGAAAAGAGATATATCCCGGTTTTGTAGAAGCACATGGTCATGTTGGTATTATGAACCGTTACGGTCAGGGGAGTGGTACTTCAGATCTTAATGAACGCAATGATGTTGTTTCCCCACATTTAAGAGGAATTGACGGAATTGACCCTTTTGATGAAAACTTCACAAGAGCAAGAAACGCCGGAGTTACTACTGTTTGCACAGGTCCCGGAAGCCTTAATGCAATCGGCGGTACATTTATAGCTATGAAAACCTTTGGCAGATGCGTAGATGATATGGCGATTAAAAAAGAGGTTGCTATGAAATGTGCATTTGGTGAGAATGTAAGAAACGGATATTCTTCTAAAACTGTATCGTCAAGAATGACTATTGCGGCAGTTATCCGTGATATTTTATCTAAAGCAAAAAGATATATGCAACAGATTGATGCGGCAAACGGTGATATATCAAAATATCCCGCATTTGATTCAAAATTAAATGCACTGCTTCCCGTTATGCGTGGAGAAATGCCGTTAAAAGCACACGCACACCAAGCAAATGACATTCTTACTGCTATTCGTATTGCGAAAGAATTTGATGTTAAAATGACTTTAGAGCATACTAGCGAAGGGCATTTTATACCGGAAGAATTAAAAAAGGCAGGTTTTCCTTGTGCTATCGGACCTACCCTTACTAATTCTGTTAAACTTGAAGCAAAAAATAAAACTTGGGATACAGTGAAAATACTTATGGATGCAGGATGCCATGTTTGTATAATTACTGACAGTCCCGTAATTATTCAGGAACAGCTTCCTATTTGTGCGGGATATGCTATAAAGGCAGGATTAGATTCTTTTGAAGCCTTAAAAGCTATTACAATTTATGCAGCAGAGCATATCGGTGTTGCGGACAGAGTTGGCTCTATTGAAGTAGGCAAGGATGCAGACATCGTTATTGCAGATGGAACTCCTTTTGAAATATCAACAACAATAGAGAAAGTGTTAATTGATGGAAAAGTTGTCGCTGAAAATAATCTTTTGTAGTTTAATTTACTGCTACAATTACTCCACAAGCGATTTTTTCACCTGAATTTCCTGAAGGTTGCGTTGTAAAATCGTCAGGTTTTGAATGAATAATAACAGTTTTGCCGATTATTTCGTTAACAGTAAAACGGTCTGTTAAAAATGCAAGAAATCCAATGCCGTTTGATGAAAATATCGGCGGCATATCACCCGAATGATACGGATGAGCGCAATTATTTGGATTGTAGTGCGTCATTGCATTTGAAAACGGATCGGTTTCGTTACCGCTGCAGCTTGAACCACTATGAATATGAACTGCAAATATTGGTTTTTTGCAGATGTCAGAAGATTTAGGTAAACCTTGTATCTCTATATAAACCAAAACACCTTTTTGTGTTTTATAGAAGCGGACCGTTCCGTCGATAGTCGGATAGGCACCGCTTCCTTTTATTTTTGCAAACGCTGAAGGTCTATGTCGTATATTAAACACAGAATTATTAATCATCATAAATCACCCTGATATATTCTATGCTTTTATATGAGTATTGTTAATACTTTTTATTAATAAAAAAAGTTTTACAGAGTGAAATTCAGAAAATTATTTGCATTTTTTCTCTTCAAACTGTATTACCTTTTTACCGAAAATCTTGTAGTAGGGAACAGGCGGCTTATTAAAAGTGTAGTAGTTTATAGCGTCTGATAAGAAAATTCCTGCGATGGAAACAATTATCCAAATTATGCTGTACGGAAGGCAGATAACACCTAAAAAATTACAGGGCATATCTGAATAATCCCACATCGGCGGCAAGTTGAAGGAAATTAAGATAATTCCTATTATAAGCTCAAAAAGAGTTATTGCAGATGAGCCTATGATACCTTGAAGAATAAGGTCCATATCCCATGAAAAATGCTCGTTTATGTAATCAAGTATCATAAGAATTATTCCGCCGCATATTCCCATAAGAGGATAAGAATAGCCCCGGAAACAAACTTCTATTGCAATATATGCGCAAAAACCTGTCGCAAAAAGAACAATAAGTCTTAAAAAATTAATAACGCATCACCTCAATAAAAGGTATGCGTTATTTCTTTTAATATTCCATTCCGTTGAAAATGTCAACTGCTTCTTTCCAGGATTTTTTTTCTTCTTCTGTCCATTCTTCGTTAGTATATCTGTAATCGCTTTTTCTTTTCACTTCAGATAAATGTTCGTTTAAAATTTCATATTTTTTCAAGGTTTCTTCTGTGAGAGAAGCGACAGTCTTTTTATTTGTGAATTTTAATTTTCTTATCGCAACAAGATGCGGAACGCAGATAATGGAAGATTCAATATATTTTTTCTTAAAATTTTCGTTCTCAAAAAATTCCAAAAAAGCTTTTGTGTAATCTTCTTCGTTCATATTAAGACCTTCGCAGAAAAAACAACCTTTATGTTCATCATATGCAACCTTATTTTTTTTATCACTGATATTATGTATCACATTATACATAAAATCGTGATATAAAATAGCGTGTGATAATGGATTTTCCTGCTTTAAAAGCTTATGAGCATGATGTGAACAAAAACCGTTTGCTTTTTCAATTTTGTATCTTAGGTGCGGCGAATTGACATTTTCATAGAAAAATCTTTCTGTCATTTCCTCCATTCTGAATTTCACCATCGCACATATCGGACATTTGTTTTCATCCATTTTTTCCATTAAATTATGAAAGGCAGCCTCTTTATCTATCATATTTTTTTATTTCTCTCTTTCTTATTTCTTCATTTCAAGCGCTCTTTTTGTGCATTTTTCCATAGCTTCTGCTATTGTTTTATAAAAATCCTTTTCGTTAAGATGATTAACTGCTTCGATTGTAGTTCCGCCTTTTGAGCATACTCTGTCGATTAAAATTTCAGGAGCTTCATCACTCATAAGAAGAAGCTTTGCACTCCCTAAGACTGTTTTTGCCGCCATAATAAGCGCAGTATTATAGTCTATACCTTGTTTTTTTCCTGACTTTGCGATTGCATCAATAAACATATACGCATACGCAGGGGATGAGCCTGAAACGCTGATTATAGCATCAAGCTTGTCTTCCTTCATAAAAAAGCTTTCGGAAAAAGCATTTAAAAGCTTTTTTGAAAATTCTTTTTCTTCCTCTGAAAAACCGTCTGAAAAAGTGTAAGCTGTAACGCCTTCGCCCACCAAAGCGGGTGTGTTTGGCATTGTTCTTAAAACCTTTCTTTTTTCACCTGTAAGTTTTTTTATGAAGTTTATTGTTATCCCGGGAGCAACTGTTATTATTATCGTTTTTTCAGGGATTTTCATATTTGACAAAACATCTTCATAAACTTGCGGCTTAACTGTTAAAAAAAGATAATCGGATATTTCGGCAGCATCGTTTGCGCAAGCTGTTATATTAAGTCCGAGCTCTTTAAAATTCTTGGTTTTTGATATATCTGTATCAAAAATATTGATATTTTCTTTTTTTATGATATTAGATTTTAAAATACCGTTAATTATTGCGTTAGCTATGTTCCCGCTACCGATAAAACCTATTTTAATATTATTTTCCTGCATTTTATATTTCTCCTTTTTTAGAGTGCTCCACGATAAAAATGACCTCTTGTGAATTTTGTAAGCGGATTTTGGGATGTTTTAAAGCAATGAAGTATTTCTTCCACCTGAGGTTTATTTTCAAAGGTAAAATGAATTCTGAAGCTTCCGATTCCGCTATCCATAATTTCTTTAAGCTTGTCCGCCATCATAACAGGGTAGGGGTTATAGATGACATTTTTGCTGCAATCCTCACAGTCAACTATAAATTCTTCACCTTTTCTGTCTTTAATAACAATCGGATTTTTATCGCATTTATTCTTTCTTAAATTTGATTTTATACACGACTCAGTTATCATAAGCGGTATATGACCATATGCAAAAGCACTTAAAGTCATATTGTTCGTATCTTTTGCACTTAATGTTTTTATATTCTTTAAGTTAAGCTCAACTGAAGCATTAATATTTTTAATTCCCATATTTTCAAAAAATTCTGCTGCAAGTGAATTTGTGAGATTAAGTGTAAAATCTCCGTATATTTCGTATTCATCTTTGAATTTTTCGACAGTTCCTAAATTTCCTGCAAATACTTTTGTGATTATCGGGTGTTCTTTAAGGAATTTTTCATCATTTGAAAGAGACTGTTCGTTTGGTATTCTTTCGCACATAAGTCCGATATTTTCATCAATTTTACCGTATTTTGCTTCGTATTCGTTTATGACTCCTCTTTTTGCAAAAATAAGAACATTTTTCCACGCTTCACGCACCCACTTTAACTGAGGCGCTGTTTTTACAGTTACATAAAATGTCGGCTCTGTAATATCTTTTTTGTTTTTTGAAGGTGCATAAACGAACTTTTTAGGCTGAATTTCAGTGTTGTGAATATTAACCGTAAACTGACTTATCTCACGGCGTATAGCGTTTATTTCGCTAACAGGAAGGAAAATATCTTCCTTTTCCAAAATAACCTCAATATTTTCAAAATAGAAAGGCTCGTTTCCTGTTTTTGAAAGCTGTGAAATGATTTTTTCCTCCGTAACAGGTGCATTTATTGCATCCTGCGCTTTAACAGAAGAAACAAAGCTGTATTGCTCTTCCTGATAAATTAAAGTTACTTCGATTTCGCCTGTGTTTTTTACCAACAGCGATACATCAACAGGAAGCTTATAAAAATCTCCCGTTTGTCTTAATATGCTGTCATAATGCTTTTCAAGCTTTTTGGTATCATTTGAATAAGGATTTTCTCTTTTTTGGAAATTAAAAAGATTTTTATCTTTTATATCCTTGAAATATCCTTGTGTATATCCGCCTCTCATAAATGAAGCGTTGAGAATTGCATAATCTTCTTCGGTGGGCTTTTGTGAACGGTCTGCAGTTCTTCTGTAAACATCGGTAACAGCCGCAGTATAATACTCGCTCTTTAATCTTCCCTCAATTTTTAGAGTATCAACCCCGATTTCACGAAGCTCGGAAAGGGAGTCTATAAGCGATAAATCCTTTGGGGAGATGAGATAGCCTTTCTTCTGACCGTATTCGTAAACCAAACGGCAAGGCTGTGCACATTTTCCTCTGTTACCGCTTCTCTCACCGATAAAGCTTGAAAAATAACACTGACCGCTGTAACATACGCAAAGAGCACCATGACAAAAAACTTCTATATTTATATCACTCGCTTCTTTAATTCTCTTTATTTCATTTTTTGAAAGCTCTCTTGGGAGAACAACTGTGTCAAAGCCCATTCTTTCAAGCACTTTCACACCGTAAATGTTATTTACCGTCATCTGTGTTGAAGCAACAAGTCTTATTGATGGAGCAATTTCTTTTAAGATTTTGTAAACGCCCCAATCCTGCACAATTACACCGTCAGCACTTGATTTACAAATTTTGTTGACGGTTTTTATAATCGAATTTATTTCGCTGTCATAAACGAGAGTGTTTAGCGCAACAAACACTTCAACACCTCTTTGATGACAGTATTTCACTGATTCTTTTAATTCTTCGGGGGTGAAGTTTTTTGCATTGTGTCTGGCGCTGAATTCCTCCAACCCTAAATATACAGCGTCGGCTCCGAATTTTACTGCAGCCTCCAACGCTTTTTTTGAACCTGCCGGTGATAATATTTTCATTTTTTATTTACCTTTTTTACCTTTACATTATTCTGAATTTCTTTAGTTTTAAAAGAATTGCTTCTCCTTTTGGAAGAAGAAGAATTTCGTCCTCTGAAAGTCCTTTGAAGATTATAAGAGAAACTAGATAGCAAACCGCAGTAACTCCTATTGCGCCTGCAATCGCAATTATAAGGGGAACATAATTTTCTATTAAAGAGTATGAGAAAATTGCAACCGCAGCAGTAATAGCTGATAACACAACAGGCTTCAGGATAAAATCAAAAAATCCGTATTTTACATTTGTGCAGCGTTTTAATGATATAAGATTTAATCCCATTACGATAACATAGCAGGTGAGTGTTCCGATAGGAGCACCGTTTATGTTGATTTCGGGACGGGAAACAAGTATAAGATTTATCGCGATTTTAAATATTCCGCCGATAACCATATTTATAACGGGTACCCATACCTTACCGAACGCTTGTAAAACAGCGTTTGATGTTTGAACAAGTGTTACAAAAATTACTGCAATTCCCATCATATTAAGTAAGAAGGTGTTATTTGTGTCGTTATAAAATAATTGAAGTATAGGACCTGCCATAACGCATAAACCTACTCCGCAGGGAATAGCAAGTGCTAAAGTTATTTTAAATGCCGAACGGATGCTTTTCACAGCTTCATTCATCTTTTTCATTGCAATAAATGAAGCAATATACGGAACAATCGAAATAGAAAGTCCGTTTATTATTGTAGGCGGCATATTAAAAAATGTGATTGCACGGTTAAGATAACCGTATAAAGAAGTAACTTCCTCTTCTGAATAACCGAGATTTGACAATGTATTCATAACAGTCGCCATATCAATAAATGATGTAAGCGTAAAAACGGAAGCACCGATTGTTATAGGCACTGCTATTTTTACAAGTTTTTTTAATATTACAGATTTGCTTTCAGTAACAGGTGCGTTTTTAAAATCTTTTAATGAAATTATTCTTTTTCTTTTCTTATCCGTTAAGTTGTAAAATGTAAGGAAAAGAACGCTTAAAAATGTTCCTATTGTAATTCCTGCTATTGCACCTGCAGATGAAAGGTAGTAGGTGTCAAACTGTAATTTCATAATATATGCAATACTAAGACCGAAAATAAGCTTTGAAAGCGCCTCGATAACCTCGCTTATTGCAGTAGGGTACATATTCTGATGTCCCTGATAGTAGCCTCTGTATGCACTTGCAAGTGCCACAAAAAACAAGCTTGGCGCCATAACCATTGTGGTGTAATACGAATTAGGTGAGCCGATAAGACCTGCAAAAATTTTTGAGCCAAAAAACATTATTACTGTGCAAAGAAGACCGACTGTAAAAAGAAGCCGTTTTGCAACTGAAAAAATAACTTCCGATTTTTTGTAATCTTTATTTGCCTCGGTTTCGGCAATCATCTTTGAAATCGCAACGGGAAGTCCTGCAGTTGAAATTACAAAAAGAAGATTGTATATAGTATAAGAAGCGCTGTAAACTCCAAGTCCCGCAGTTCCCAAAATATAACGGTCAAGCGGAATTTTATATACAGCACCGATTACTTTGACAAGCAAGTTTGAAGCTGCTATTATAAGCGCTCCGGTAACAAAGCTGTTTTTTGTGCTTTTCTTTTCTGACAATATATATCAGCCCTTTCACATTTATTCATCTTCCATTATACAATATTATATTGCTTTTGGTCAAGCGAAAATGCAATTTTTTTGATTTTTTTGCGTTTTTCTTTACTAAATAATATTGCGCCAACAAAAAGGGGAACACCTGACAACTTTATTGGTGTTCCCATAATTTTGTTTTACTTAATATTTTCTAAGAAACTTTCCGCATTTTTTATTGCTTTTTCGACAGCTTCGGGTGCAGGCCCGCCATAAACCTGTCTTTCGTTTACACAGGTCTCTAAAGAAATTGCGTTATAATAGTCCTGCTCAATAAGCTCAGAAAATGTTTTTAATTTTGCAAGAGGAATTTCTTCTAAAGTAAGTGAATTTTCAATACAGTAGCTTACCATTTCGCCGATTATTCTGTGGGCATCTCTGAAAGGAACTCCTTTTTTAACAAGATAGTCAGCCGCATCTGTTGCATTTGTAAAGCCGCCTTTTGCATTGTTTTTCATTCTGTTTTTGTTGACTGTCATTGTTTCAATCATTTTTGAGAAAATTGGTAAGCTCATTTTTACAGTTTCATAAGCATCAAATAACGCTTCTTTGTCTTCCTGCATATCTTTGTTATAGGCAAGTGGAATACCTTTTAAAACTGTGAGGATTGTTATAAGTGAGCCATATACTCTACCTGTTTTTCCGCGTGTCAGCTCAGCAATATCAGGGTTTTTCTTTTGCGGCATAATGCTTGAGCCTGTTGAATAAGCATCATCAAGTCTGATAAGTGAAAATTCATCACTGCACCATAAAATTATTTCCTCGGAAATTCTTGAAAGGTGCATCATAATCATAGACATATCAAAAATAAACTCGCAGACAAAATCTCTGTCGGAAACTCCGTCTAAACTGTTTTCGGTAACATTTTTAAAACCGAGAAGCTCTGCAACATAGTGTCTGTCAAGCGGATATGTTGTTCCTGCCAATGCTCCCGAGCCAAGAGGCATATAATCCATTCTTTCGTAAGCGTCGGAAAGTCTTTCGTAGTCCCTCTTAAACATCTGAAAATAAGCCATAAACCAATGCGCAAGAGTTATAGGCTGTGCTTTTTGAAGATGCGTATAACCGCTTGTTATTGTTTCTTTATGTACTTTTGCGAGATTAAGAAGAACATTCATAAGATTTTTAAGCTCATTTTTTATATCGTTGACAGCTTTCTTTGTGTACATTCTCACATCCAAAGCAACCTGGTCGTTTCTGCTTCTTCCTGTGTGAAGCTGTTTTCCTATATCCTGAAGTCTTTTTATGAGCATAGTTTCAATATTCATATGAATATCTTCAGCTTCATAAGAAAATTCAATTTCACCCGATTTTATTTCTTCAAGTATTTTTTTGAGTTCAACAACGATTTTTTCAGCATTTTCGTTTGGTATTATATTCTGCTTTCCAAGCATAGTAACATGGGCAATGCTTCCTTCGATATCTTCTTCAAACATTTTGCAGTCAAAAGAAATTGAACTGTTAAAATCGTCAACTGCTTTATCAGTTTCCTTATTAAATCTTCCGCCCCATAGTTTCATTGGTGCTTCCTCCTAAAATTCATATTCAAACAAGGTAAAGTATAGCATAATATAGCATTTTTGTCAAGTTTTTTGCATTTTTTACAATTTTGTGTTTTTCTAAAAACACTTGACATAATTTGAAAATATGTTATAATAAAAGTGCGAGATAACTTAATATCGGAGATACTTAGCATGTAATTTTAATTGGTAAAAATACAGGCTTTTTTACGCATACTAAGTATCTAGTTGTTAAAAGTTGTCTCGCAGCAACAAAAGCCTTGTATTTTTCGGTGTACAGGCCTTTGTTGTCTGTACACTTTTTTAAATTTTTCCGGAAATGTATTTTATAAAAAAGGATATAAATGAACGGAAAATATCCTTTTATATCATCGAAAATTATACATATTAATAAGTTTTGAAAAGTGTATAAAGTTTTTGCAACAAAATTTCTACTAACTGCCTTAAGAGGCACCCCACGAGAAACAAAAATAACCCGTTTTTAAAATCGGGTTATTTTTGTTTTTTGTCATTCTATTATTTATTCTTAGCATCAACAATAGCTTTCATCTTTGTCTGAAGTCCGAAAAGATTGATAAAGCCTTCAGCATCCTTCTGATTGTAAACTTCGTCTTCTTCAAATGTTGCATATTCTTCAATGTAGAGTGAGTGTGAAGATTTAGCACCTGCTGACATACAGTTACCTTTGTAGAGTTTAAGCTTAACTGTACCTGTTACATTTTTCTGTGTTTCATCAACAAATGCTGCTAAAGCTTCACGAAGTGGTGAGAACCAAAGTCCGTCATAAACGAGCTCAGCATATCTGATAGCAACCTGCTCTTTGTAGTGCATTGTAAGCTTATCTAAACATAAATATTCAAGCTCTCTGTGTGCGTAATAAAGAATTTTTCCGCCCGGTGTTTCGTAAACACCTCTTGATTTCATACCAACAAGACGGTTTTCAACGATATCGTCAATACCAACACCGTGTTTTGCACCAAGTGCGTTTAATGTTTCAACAACTTTAAGCGGAGACATTTTTTCGCCATTTACTGCAACCGCTTCACCTTTTTCAAATTCGATTTCAACATATTCTGCTTCATCGGGAGCGTTGAACGGTGAATTCATAAGCTTTAAAAGTGAATCATATTTTGGCTCATTCCAAGGGTCTTCCAAATCCATACCTTCGTGAGAAAGGTGCCAGATATTTCTGTCCATACTGTAATTATCTTCTTTTGCAACAGGAATAGGAATGTTTCTTGCTTCTGCATATTCAACTTCCTGTTC
>CAZZPN010000021.1:0-12069 GCA_964655495.1 uncultured Oscillospiraceae bacterium | reverse complement strand
TAAAGGGAAGCGCAAGATTTTTGGAAAGAGTTCACGGACTTTTGCAGATAGTTTCAGATTCATCTGACAATTCTTTAGAAAAATCTTTCCACAAAACAATAAAGAAGGTTACAGAGGACATCGAAGGTCTTAAGATGAACACAGCGATTGCTGCACTTATGGCACTTCTTAATGAAATTTACGAGAAAAAGACAATATCAAAAGACGAGCTTAAAATATATATTACACTTCTTAATCCGTTCGCACCGCATTTAACAGAAGAAATGTGGGAAATCTCAGGCTTTGAAGGACAGCTTAATCAGACAAAATGGCCTGAGTATGACGAGGCAAAAACTGTTGATAACGAAATAGAAATCGTTCTGCAGGTTAACGGCAAAATCAAAGATAAAGCCGTTGTAAATGCTGAAGCTTCAAAGGAAGATTTAGAAAAAATCGCCCTTGAAAATGAAAATATCAAGGAAGCTGTTCTGGGAAAAACAGTTGTTAAAGTTATTGTAGTTCCTAAAAAGCTTGTAAATATTGTAGTAAAATAGGAAATTTAAAAGGGAGTAGCTACAAAAACTCCCTTTTTTATAACTAAAAAACAAGGAAAGGAATAGAGAAAATGGATATATCTGAGCTTAATAAATGTATAGATGAAAGAAATTTTTCAAAAATCTATTTCTTTTCTGGTGATGAAGATTATCTGAAAGATTTTTATATACAAAAAATTATAAAGGCTGTAATACCTGAGGGAATGGAAGCATTTAATCTTTTTACTTTCAAGGATAACACGGATATAGTCGGGATTATGGATGCTGTGGAGCAACCGCCTCTTATGAGTGAATACAAAATTCTTTATCTTGATGAGGTTGATATTTCAAAGGCTTCCGCTGATTTTCGGGATAAAATGCTTGAAATTATTGATGATGTTCCCGATTTTTGCATATTAATTATAAGAGAAACATCTCCTGACGGTAAGCTGAAAATTGTAAAAGCTTTAGAGAAAAGTGCTTGTAGTGTAAAATGTATTTATCCCGATACCGAAACGGTACGCGCGTTTGTTACAAGAGAATTTAAAAAGAGAAATAAGAAAATATCATCTGCACTTGCTCAAAAAATTGCAGTGGAGTGTGAAACAAAGCTTTATGCGATTTTGAATGTTGTTGAAGCTGTTTGTGGTTATCTTAATGAAAAAGAAGAAGTAACTACTGATGCTGTTGATATGTTTATGGTACAGTCCTTTGAAACCGTTATTTTTAATTTATCTGAATTTATAGTTACAAAGCAGTTTAATAAGGCGTATGATGTTTTAAATAAGCTTAAATTAAAGCCCTCACAAAATCCTGCACCAAAGCTTTTTTCTATGATTTCTGATCATATTATGGGGATATATGTAGTTTATCTTGCTGACAAAGCCGGACTTTCTCAAAACGAGATTATAAGTCTTCTTGGCAATAAGAGGGATTTTGTTATAAAAAAATACCGTAATCAGCTAAAAAATATTGATGAAAAAAAGCTTCCTCAAATAATAAAATTCTGTGCGGAAAACGATTACAAACTGAAAAACGGACTTTTAGCAAATATGTATCTTCCTATCTATGAGCTTATAGCGCTGTTTTTGTAAAAGAGGGGTAAGAAATGGAGATTTTAGCATATACATTAAATGGTATAGTTCCTGTATTTTCCGTAATTTTTGTTGGAATGTTCTTGAATAAGCTTAACTTTTTTTCTGTAAAAACGAAGGATGAGATTATAAAGCTTGTTTTTTATGTAGGGACACCGTGTCTTATTTTTATGAATGTGGCAACATCGGACATTTACAGTTGTTTTGATTTTAAGTTTGAAATTTTTACAGTTTTCTTAATTATTTCACTTTTGTTTTTGAGTATTCTTTTTTGTTCTTTTATAAAAGACCCTGCAAAAAAGGGCGCAGTTGTCCAACTTGCATACAGATCAAACTTTGCAATCATCGGGATGCCGATTGCGCTTAATTTTCTTTCGCCTGCAGGGGTAACTCTTACGGCGGTAACACTTTCTTTTGCAGTAATTACATATAATATAAGTGCCGTTCTTCTTTTATCCTATTACGGCGGAGTAGAAAGAAACTTTAAATCAATGATAAAAGGAATTATCACAAATCCGCTTATAGTCGGAACATTTGCAGGCTTGTTTTTTGCGCTTTTGAAAATTCCTGTGCCGGTGATTTTATCAAAAACACTTTCCACACTTGGAGATATTGCTTCGTGTATGGGACTTATAATTATCGGAACATCAATAACGCTTCAAGGGTTTAAATTAAATAAAAAAGAAATTTTCGTGTCAGTTTTTTTAAGGAATATTTTTGCACCCTTGTGGTTTGTAGGAATAGGCCTTTTAGCAGGTTACAGGGGGGATGCCATTATGGTACTTGCTATTATGTCTTCGGCACCCGCTGCAGTGAATTGCTTTGTAATGGCAAAGAAAATGAATGTTTCGGCAGATATTTCAGCTTTCGGGGTGTCCTTAACAAGCATTTTTTCTATATTCAGCGTATTTGTATGTGTGTACCTTATAAAGCTTTTTGGATTGGCATAATTTCATCTCCGAAAAAATACAGTGCGCGATTAAGCTGATGCCAAGAGTTAAAAATGAAGTGAAGCTGCCAAAGCTTTTATAGCTTATTACAGTAAGTACAGTTGTTATAAAAAGAAAGAAGAACGAGATTTCATAGTATTCTTCTTTTTTTGTTTGTGATAATTTTTTCATATTTTTTTTACCGTCCTTTTTGGTTTATTTATACCTTTATTATAAATTCATCAGTGTACAAAAAAACTCCCACTTGAGAAAAAACAAAAAGAAAAGAAAAAAATTTTGGAAAAATGAAAAAATTGTTGAAATTTGATTTTATATATGATATAATAGCATAGCGCTTTTTAAAAAAGGCGCAGGAAAGAGGAAAAAAGTGGTATTCAGCAGTTTAGAGTTTATCTTCGGTTTTTTACCGTTATTTTTAATTTTTTATTATAGTGTTGCACCTAAATTCAAAAACACGGTGCTTTTTTTAGGTAGCCTCATATTTTACGCATTTGGTGAGCCTTTTTTTGTTCTTCTTATTATGCTTTCTGTTGTGGTAAATTATTACGGTGGAATATTGATTGATAAATTTGAAAATAGGGGCAGAAAAATAACACTTGTTTTTTTCCTTTTGTATAACTTTTTGATGCTCGGATTTTTTAAATATACAAACTTTTTTATAGAAAACTTAAACGGTATATTTTATCTTTTTAAAAGTAATACCCGCTTAGAAGCACTTGATATTATGCTCCCGCTTGGCATAAGCTTTTATACATTTCAGATTGTTTCCTATATTATTGATGTTTATAGACGAGATGTAGAGCCTTGCAAGAATATTATAAATGTAGGTACATATCTTTGTATGTTTCCGCAGCTTATCGCAGGACCGATAGTTGTATATTCCGATGTTGCAAAAGAGCTTAAAAACCGTACTGTTAAAATGGAGGCTGTTGAGGACGGTCTCAAAATTTTCGTCTATGGGCTTTCTTTTAAGGTGCTTTTAGCAAACATAATGGGCATAATATGGAATGATATTCAGACAATAGGTTTTTATAATATAACAACTCAATATGCGTGGATAGGTGCAATAGCTTACAGCTTTCAGATATATTTTGATTTTGCAGGCTATTCGTTTATGGCAATCGGACTTGGAAAAATGCTTGGGTTTAATATCCCCCAAAACTTCAACAGTCCTTATGCTTCAAATTCTGTAACTGAATTCTGGAGAAGATGGCATATCACACTAAGCAGTTGGTTTCGTGATTATGTTTACATACCGCTTGGCGGTAACAGAAAAGGGGCAGTAAGAACGATTGTAAATCTTTTTATTGTCTGGGCGCTTACAGGCTTCTGGCACGGTGCAAGCTGGAATTTTGTTTTGTGGGGAGTATATTTCTTTGTATTTTTGACTTTAGAGAAGCTTTTTTTGAAAAAACTTCTGGACAAATCAAGAGTTCTTTCAAGAGTGTTTACGCTTTTTGTCGTGGTTGTGAGTTGGGTAATATTTGCTATAACTGACTTCAAAGAGCTTACACTTTATTTATCAAGAATGTTCCCGTTTTTTGGGGAAAGCGGCGTTGTAAACCCGTCTGACTATATAAATTCTTTGAAAAACTATTGGTATATCTTTTTGGCAGCAGTTATTTTTTCAACACCGTTTCCGGAAAAGCTATTTGAAAAGTACAAAAAAAATCCTGTATGCACAGTTATTCTATTTGCGCTTTTCTGGCTTTGTGTGTACAGACTTTTCACATCTGCCAACAATCCGTTTTTATACTTCAGGTTTTAAAAGACGGATTTTAGAAATATATGAAAGGGAAGACTTTTAGGGTGAAATTTTTTATCAGCTTTAAAAATTTTATAACGACATATACATTCACATTTCTTATAATTTTATCTTGCGTTTTGTTTTTAGGCTATGAAGTAAGTGTAGCTGAATCATCTTTAAGAAAGAAAGCTGATTTGCTTCTCAATGAGTTTTATAGTGAAGAAAATGTTATAGAAGCACAGCCCGATGTGCAGGCATCTTCCGATGTGTCTGTGCAGGTGGTTGAGGAAGAAGTTCAAATTACAGAAAAAGAAGAAAACAATGCTGTTTCTGAAGAAAATGATGTAGTTACAGAAGAAACATTACCGGAAAGCAAACCGGAAGCAATAAAAGAAATTATAAGTACAAAGCTTGATTTTCCTGAACCGGAGGGCGTTTTTAAATCAATTAATCAAACATATTTTGACGACGCACTTTTTATAGGAGATTCAAGAACGATATGTCTTCAGGTTTACGGTGGCTGGAACAACGCAACATATTATACATCACAGGGCATTTCTGTCTGGAAGATAATGGAGGAAAAAATTGCTCCTCTTGCAGACGGAAGCATGGGAACTATTGAACAGGCTTTGGCCGAAAAACAGTTTGGAAAAATTTATATAATGCTCGGAGTAAATGAACTTGCAACCGGAACAGCAGATTCGTTTTTGAAGCAATATAAGCTTGTTATGGACAGAATAATGGAGCTTCAGCCTGATGCTATCGTGTTTGTTCAGTCTGTTTTTCATGTTTCAAGAGAAAAGTCTGACAGTGAAAAATTTATTAACAATTTTAATATAAATGACAGAAATAAAAAGCTTTCTACATTGGCAGACAATGAGAAAATTTTCTTTCTAGATGCAAATAAAGTGCTTGATGACGAAACCGGAGCATTAATCAAAGAATATACTTTTGACGGAGTACATCTTACTGCGAAATATCTTCCTATATGGAAAAACTTTTTATTAAAGCACGGAGTTGAAATCCCAAAAGCTCCTGAGGTTACAGGAGAAACGACAATTGCACAATAAAATGAAACTGCATTTTGGATAAAAATATTTCAAGGTGCAGTTTTTTTATGTTATACGGTGTAATTTTTTGTGTTATAAATTTATTGACTTGAAAGATTTTATGTGATATAATTAAAGTGTTATAAGGGAATATCCCCTTTATTATGTATGAATGTACATAATAAAACTTATTTAAATAAAAATTGGGAGGTGTTATTTGTATGAAAGCACTTGTACTTGCCGGAGGATTTCCTCAGGTTGCATTGATAAAAGAGTTGAAAAGCAGAAATATAACTGTTCTTCTGGCAGATTATAATAGTGAGCCCGTTGCTAAAAAATATGCAGATTTTTTTTATCAGGTCTCAACATTGGATATTGAGGCTATCAAAAAACTTGCTATCAAAGAAAATGTTGATTTTTTGATTACTGCTTGTACAGATCAGGCATTGTTGACTGTTGCAAATGTATCAGAAGCTTTGGGGTTGCCGTGTTATATTGATTATAAGACAGCGCTTAATGTTACTAATAAAGCTTATATGAAAAAGGTTTTTAATGAATTTGGTATTTCCACGGCTAAACATATAATAATGGAAGAATTTGATGAAAATGAAATTGCAGATATGTCATATCCGCTTATTGTAAAGCCCGTTGATTGTAACAGTTCAAAGGGCGTAAGAAAAGTTTTTACAACAGATGAGGCCCGTACTGCATTTGAAGAGGCAGTAAGACTGAGTCGTACAAATACTGCTATTGTTGAGGAATTCAAATCAGGAGTCGAATTAAGCGCAGATGTATATGTTGAAAATGGGAAAGCACATGTTTTATCCGTTTCAAGACTTGATAAGATAGCTGATGAGGATAAGTTTATAATTTTCAGAGGAGTTGCTCCTTCAAAAGAGGCTAACGCTGTAATGCCGAAAATTGAAACTACTGCACAGAAAATAGCTGATGCGTTCGGACTTAAAAATTCACCTATGCTTATACAAATGATTGCGGATGAGAAGGATGTATATGTATTGGAGTTCAGTGCCAGAACCGGTGGAGGAATAAAATATATTTTGATAAAAGATTCTTCAGGTTTTGATGTTATAAGTGCTGTGGTTGATTTGACATTAGGTAAGAAACCTCATGTTGAAAAAGTTAATACAAATAAATACATAGCTAACTCGTTTATTTATTGTTATCCCGGAGTTTACGATCATTTAGAAGGCTTTGAAGAAATGAAAAAGCAAGGGATTATTGATGATTACTACATTTTCAAATGGAAAGGTGCTGAGTTTAATTCTGTGCAGAGCAGCGGTGATAGAATAGCCGGATTTAAGGTTTGTGCAGATACACCTGAAGAACTTTCTGAAAAACATAAAATCGTTTCTGAAAATATAAAGGTTATAGGAAGTAATGGAGAAGACATTATGCGTCATGATCTTCTTACTGATTTGGATTAAAAGGATAAATTAAAAATTCCTATTGCGTTTATTTATCTTGCTACAGTGCTTATTGGTCTCTTGAAGATGTATTTGAGCGGAGAAAGCGCATTAAATGCAGAGAAAAAGAAATAATTGTAATTTATAAAAAAACGGCAGACACATTTTTGTTTTCGTGGCTGCCGATTTCTTTATAATGAACTCCAGGTTTCTTTACACCCTTAAAAGCTTTCCTGCAAAATAAGAGAATATAAACACAATCGCATTAACAATAACAACACTTGCACCAGCGGGAAGTGAGAAGATATAAGAAAAAATCATCCCTACAACAAACGAAAAAACAGCTACAAATGCTGATGAAATTATGACGCTTTTGAAGTTTTTGAAAATTCTCATCGAAGTAAGAGCAGGGAAAATGATTAAGTTTGAAATGAGCATTGCTCCCATAATTCTTAATCCCACAACAACGCATAATGCAGTAAAGAGTGCGATTAGCGAGATGAATAAATCTGAATTTGTGCCTGTCGCTTTTGCGAAGCTTTCGTCAAAAGATACCGAAAAAATTTCATGATAGAAAAGGATAAAAAACAGTAGCACAACCACGCACAAGACTGCACAAATGTAAACATCTGTTTTACTCATAGCAAGAATACTTCCGAACATATATCCGTAAACATCTGAATTAAGTCCGCCCGAAAGAGAAGAAGCACAAACTCCTACGGAAAGGGAAACTCCTGCAATAAGACCGATTGCAGAATCACCTCTCATCTTTGATGATGATCCGATTTTAAGAAGAAGAAACGCAGCTAAAACAACAACGGGAATACATATTAAAAGCGGTGCTTTTTCCAGTGCAAGTGCAACGCTGAATGCTCCGAAGCCTACATGAGAAAGACCGTCGCCTATCATCGAAAAGCGTTTTAAAACAAGTGTTACTCCCAAAAGTGCGCAAGTAAGGCACATCAGCAGTCCTGCTGTAAACGCACGCATTATGAAATCATGCGATAAAAAAGTAGAAATCAATTCCATTAAAGTGTGCCTCCTGACAGGTTTTTGTATTTTTTATAGATATCAGTTTGTTCAAATTCTTTTTTTGTGCCGAAGAAAACTTCTTCTCCGAGATATAAAACCTTTCTTGCGCTGTGAAGTGCAAGATTTGTATCGTGGGAAACCATAAAAATAGTCGTTCCCTCACGATTTAGCTTTGAGGAAATTGCGTAAAAGTCAAGAGTTGTTTCGTTATCAAGGCTGCTTATAGGCTCATCGAGTATAAGAAGTTCATTTCCTGCGCACAGTGCCCTTGCAAGCAAAACTCTTTGTTGTTGTCCGCCGGAAAGCTCACAAAAAGGTTTTTTCTTAAAGTCAAAAATATTGAGTTTTTTCATATTTTCTTCTGCGATATTCTTTTCACTTTTTACAAAAAAAGGTCTGAACCCCTTTTTTGCGATAAGTCCTGACATAACTACTTCATTAACACACGCAGGAAAATCTTTTTGAATTTGCGTTTTTTGAGGAAGATACCCGATACAGTTTTTCTTGATATTAAACTTTATTTCTCCTGATTTTATTTTGAGAAGTCCTAAAATACCTTTTACAAGCGAAGTTTTTCCTGAGCCGTTATCTCCAAGCACACAGATATAGTCTCCTTTGTTAATAGAAAAACTCAAATTATCTATCACTTTTTTGTTTTCATATTGAATTGTAACATTTTTTAAGCTTATCTGTTCCATTTATTTCAGTCCTTCCAGGGCTTTAAGATTATTTTTCATAAGAGAAAGATAGGTTTCGTTTTTTTCAAATTCTTCTTTTGTAACATTGTGGCAAGAATGAAAAAGCTTAGCTGTCGCTCCTGTTTGTGTTGTAACGGCATCGGTAATTTTTTTGTCCGAAAGCTCAGTATAAAATACAGTTTTTATATTTTCTTTTTTTATTCTCTCAATAAGCGATGCCATAGATTTTATATCAGGCTCCGTTTCTGCGTTACAGGAATCAAATGCACTTAGATAATTTATGTTATAAGCTTTCGCAAAATAATAAAAAGGAAAACGGCTTGTGAATACAAGAGTTTTATCTTCAATCTCTGAAAAGGCGGTTTTAAACTCATTATCAAGATTTTGAAGCTCTTTTATATATTCCTCTGTGTTTTTTTGGTATTTCCCGGAGTTTTTTTCGTCAGCTTTGCAAAAAGCATCACAGATGTTTTTTACCATAATTTCAGCATTTTTTATGCCGGTCCATATATGTGGATCAACACTGTGATTATGGCTGTGATTTTCTTTATATTCAAGTTCAATGCCCTTTGAAGTATCGCAGATAACACTATTTTCTGTTGCTACCGAAGAAATCAGCTTCTCTGCCCATATTTCCATATGTTTTCCTGTGTATACAAAAATATCACACTCGCTTATTTTTATCATATCTGTGCTTTTTGGTTCAAAACTGTGGCTGTCAACGCCCGGCTGAGTAAGGAGAATAATTTCTGCATCATCTCCTGCAACGGCTTTTGCAAAATCGTATAGGGGGAATATGGTTGTAACAACCGAAAGTTTTTCTTTTTGCTCCGTTAAATTCTTTTTCTGGCATGAGCAGGTAAAGAAAACAATAAAAATGGTTGTAAGCGCAAGAAGTCTTTTAGCAATTTTTTTATAGTTCATAATTGTGCCTCACTTTTAGTTTTTACATTCGGTGCAAGTGCCGTAAAAAACTGTTTTTTCTGTGTCAACCTTAAAATTATGTTCGGAGAGGATGTGTGAATAGAGCGAAGAAAGATTTGCACATTCAAGGTGTATAAGCTTTCCGCAACCGTTACACACAAGATGAAAATGGTTTTTACAGTCTCTTTTTTTATCCGAATATCTGTAAGTTGCACTCTCACCTTCATCATTTGTAAATTTTCTTATCATTCCGTCGTCTGTAAGCTTGCTTAAATGTCGGTAAATCGTTGCCATCCCGACAGAAATGTTTTGTTCTCTTAAATATTCCATAAGCTTCTGTGCTGTAATACTTTCGTCTTCGTGCTTTTTGAAGCAATCAAGAACAAAATTCTTTTGCTTGGTTTTGTATGCCATTTTTTATCGCTCCTTGAATATATTTGAAATTGATAATCATTTTCAAATTCAAGAGAATTTTAACATAAAATACAGGAAAAGTCAA
The DNA here is from genome assembly GCA_964655495.1 of uncultured Oscillospiraceae bacterium. Taxonomy (GTDB): domain Bacteria; phylum Bacillota; class Clostridia; order UMGS1840; family UMGS1840; genus UMGS1840. The sequence continues at coordinate 2,140 of CAZZPN010000021.1, read as the reverse complement.
GAGAGGAACGGTAAAAATAATTATTATTGAATTAATATTCTTTTTTAATGATTTATAAACTTTTTTGTGGGGAATATTACTTTTTTTTGTAAAAAGGTTGATTTTTTATAAAAAATATTTTATAATTTTGAAAAATGAGGTTAAAAAGGAGTAATTGAATATGCTTTTTAAAGATGAACGATTCGGACTTTTTGTACATTGGGGAATTTATTCAGTAGGAAAATGGCACGAGCAGGAGCAGTGGAGAAAGCTTGTCCCGAAAAGTGAATACATAAAATATATGGATATGTTTAACCCTGAAGGTTACAGCCCTGATGAGTGGATTTCCCTTGCAAAAGAAGCAGGTATGCAATATGTTGTTTTCACAACAAAGCATCACGACGGTTTTTGTATGTGGGATACCAAATATACTGATTATAATGTTATGAATACGCCTTATGGAAAGGATGTTTTAAAGGAAGTAGCGGAATCCTGCAAAAAATATGGTATGAAGCTTGGACTTTACTATTCAGTGCCGGACTGGCATTATAAACATTCTGTTAATTTTGGTGCAAGTCATCAGCTGTTATGCCCAAATCCGGGAGATGAGCCGGATGAAGAAAAATATAAAGAGTATGTAAAAAATCAGATGAGCGAGCTTCTTACAAACTACGGTCATATTGATGCACTTTTCTGGGATATTCCTCCGAACAATTATGATAAATCAGTCAATGATTATGTAAGGTCTCTTGCACCGGATATTTTCATAAATGACAGAGGATATTCCGAGGGAGATTATTCTACTCCGGAAAGAGAAGTTCCTGACGGTCAAGGTTTTTCGGGACTTACGGAGGCTTGTCAGTCTGTTGGAAATCAGGCGTGGGGTTACAGAGAAAACGAAGATTATTATTCACATAAATTCATTGAAAGTGCCATTGATTCAATAATGGCAAGAGGCGGCAACTATCTTCTTAATGTAGGGCCTGATGCAAAAGGCCATATATCGAAGGAAGCTAAAGAAACCTTAAAAGAAATAGGCAGATGGTATAAAAATGTTTGCGAAAGCTATCTTGGTGCCGAAACTATTGATATTGGAATACAAAAAAGTGTTAACGATTTTGTCGTTACGAAAAAAGGCAATTCTATTTATCTGCATTTAACCCAAAATTCCCAAGTAAGCGGATTTGCGTTAAGACCAATTAGTACGATGCCTAAAAAAGCAAGGGTAATCAATAACAACAAGGATTTAAAATGCGAAATTGTTTATATGCCTTCATATTATTCTGATTTTGCAGACTTTTCAAAAGGCACAAAGGACAGGGAATATTTGCATATTATGGGAGTTCCTGTTAATGAGCTTTGCGGCGAGGTTATTGTTATAGAGCTTGAATTTGATGATTTAGATGAAATGCTTTTAAATATAAAAGAAGCTTCTTCTAAAAGAATACTTTAATTTAATAAAAACCGGTTGCACCAAAAAAGTGTAACCGGTTTTTTAAATTGTTATTATATTTTATATTGCGTTGCCGTCACCGTCAAAGAGCGGTAGTGGTTCAAGAAATGTTATATCTTTTCTTCCGACAGCATCGCCTTCAGCTAAAACTGCTAATTTTCCAACAATGTTTCCACCTGCTTCTTCAACAAGCTTCTCTAAAGCCTCCAACGATTCACCTGTTGAAATAACATCGTCAACTATGAGTACCTTTTTACCTTTTAAAAGATTAATATCATCTTCTCCAAGATATAAGTTTTGCTCTCCGTGAGTAGTTATTGAATTAACTGAAACGCTTATAAGATTTTTCATATAAACCTTCGGTTTCTTTCTGGCTATAACATAGTTGTTTCTACCTGCCTGTTTTGCCATTTCATAAATAAGCGGAATACTTTTTGCTTCTGCAGTTATCATTATGTCGTATTCGGGCGCTTTTTTGAGAAGCTCCTTTGCACAATTCTGTGTTAACTCTACATCACCAAACATAATAAAAGCTGCAATGGTAAGGTTTTCGCTTACTTTAAAGAAAGGCAATTCTCTTGTAAGACCTGCAACTTTAAGTGTATAAGAATTTTTCATATTAAACTACCTTCCATTAATGAGGGATTGCAAAAAAATAATTTTTTTGCAATCCCTGGGTTTAGGGAATAGGAAAAAACGATTCAGAAC